>JAIRPX010000166.1 GCA_031256775.1 Dysgonamonadaceae bacterium | reverse complement strand
ATCACGAGGAAATCCCTCTCCCTGCACGCGGTATTTATATAGTTAAATCAAAGAGAAGTACAATCATGTTATCTTGGTAATTTGCTATACTTTGCAATTTCCAAATGTTATACTTTACGCGGTTTAATTTTGTGCAACGTCATTGCGAGCGTTAGCGAAGCAATCCAGAAAAAAACTGAAAACTAATAACTGAAAACTGATAACTAAATTCTGGATTGCTTCAGGCTTCGCATTCGCAATGACGTTGCACAAAACCATGATGTGCGGAGTATAGCAAAACCATGATGTTGTTAAAAAATATAAACTGCGTAAAGTAACTTTACGCAGTTTATATTTATCAGTGTCATATAATTTCTATTTCTTCGGTTTTTATCCACCCCACATTGCCGTCGGCTGTTTCTATTTGGCTCCATTCGTTCAGTTCGCTTTTTACATCCACTTTCGTGCCTTCATGCAAAATAAACAAGTCGGTGCCGCTATTGTCGGGAGAACTTTTTATGTTAACTGTTGGCGAAAAAATAATTGCTGTTTGACGGTCAACAAGTTTTTTCTTTTGATTGTATGCGAATATGTTAGCCGACAGAGTAAATATAAGTAAAACGAGACCGCAGTAAAATCCTGTTTTTTTCAGAATTATTTTGCGGGTGAAAAAAAACAGCGTCAGGCAAATGATGAAAAGAATGAAACAGCTTATGGCAATTTCGCTCCATCTGTTTGTACTGAACATGTTTTGAAAACTGTTGTACCAGTCCGTCAGGAAAAATTCGCTTACGGGTTCAATCTTGTCAACTGTTTTTGAGTGCGCAATAGTTAAATTGGCACGAATCTCTTTATCGCCAGGCGATAACAGAAGCGCTCTTTCATAGTGTAAAATAGCCGGAGCTATTTTATTAATTCTGAAATAACTGTTACCAATATTGTAATAAATCTCTGCTGATACGCCATTTTCTTCAACAACTTTCTGGTACAGATCAATTGCCTTAGTAAATTCACCTTTGGCGTATGCGGCATTTGCCTGCTGAACAGTTTCCTGAGCTAAAACACTGTTTATAAGCCCTGTAAATAATAAAAACAGAATGATATTTTTTTTCATACAATAATAATTTATTATTTTTTAACTGTATTTTCCATTTTGTTGATTGCATTAACTGTTGAAAGATACAGCTCGTCCATAGCGCCATGTCCCTGTGAAGGCGCAAAACGTGCAAATTCTGCTGTATCAAGTATTGCTATAAACTGAGAAATTAAATCTTCTTTCGCACCGTATTTTGTTAATTCTATTTCTACGTTGCCTTTAGTTAAAGAAGACACGGGAATGTTCAATTTGTCGCTTAAATATCCCCAAACAGCTTTCAGTATTTCGTCGTAAAAGGATTCCGCTTTGTCTTCTTTCAGGTACTTACCAGCTGATTTAAGTCTTTGTGAGGCAACTTTATTCGCTTTTTTAGTACGCATCAGAGCTATATCGGCGTTTTGCTTAACCTGCTGTCTGAAATAAATGAAAAACAGTATAAACAGAATAGCCGGAATCGTATAAGCTAACCAGTAACGTAAACTTCCAAATAGAAAATCTTTTTTCTGGAATGATATAGCGCCGGTTTTTATATGGCGAATATCCTGTCCGAGAATACGAATATCTTCCTTATTTGCGCTGTTTACGACGGTTGGGGCATTATTATTACTCCCTTTCGCGCTCGGCTTAACATTCAGTTGGTATTCTTCGGTGGAAAACGTTTTATACGTTCCAGTTTTCAAATCGAAATAAGAAAACTGCGCTTGGGGAATTGTGAAATTACCGGCATAACGCGGAACAGCGTAATACTCAACTGTTTTACTTCCGGTTACTCCAGATGTTGAAACTTTTGAACTGACATCCACCTTAGGATCGAAAACGTCTATATCGGCTGGAAATACGATTTCCGGATTTTTTATTAATTTAATATTTCCTGTTCCTGTTATGCTTATTTTAATCGTTACGGCATCGTCGGCGTTAACCTCTGTTGAACTGATGGAAGAAGTCATCTTGTAATCGCCTACCGCTCCGGTAAATGAAGCCGGTTTTCCAGCAGGCAAAGGTTTAACGTCGATTGTGATTGGCGATGTCGTTAAAGTCTTTTTTACATTCTGATAAGTATCGAAAAAATCATCAAAAAAGCTGCGTCCTCTTTGCTGTGAACGGATTTGCAAATTTGCCTCATACTTGCCGGAAGCTATGGTTATTTTACCCGAATGTTGCGGATAAAGTATTGCCTGTTTCAATACAACAGAACGATAGTTACGACCGTTATAGTTTTCAAGCGCCCATTGACGATTGTCGGGCAAATCTACTTCCTGTACAACAAATCCTTCAAACTCAGGAAATTTAATATTATCAAAACCGGAACAGTTTACAGCCGTATAAATTTTGACAGTGACAAGAAAACCTTCATTTTCGTAAACCGAAGATTTTGAAACGCTCATCTTTGCAAACACATCTGAAGCATCCAAACCACTTGAACCTGATGACTGTGCAGCATCCTGTCCCTGACTGCGACTGTTCTGACTGTTTGCCTGTGTAGCTTGATCGGCAGGTAAAACCTTGACGGTTATTTCATTGGATTTGTATTCGCTGTTACCCACTTTAATTGTTGCGGAAGGTATGGTGAAAGTTCCTTCCTCCTTGGCTATCAATACGTAAGTATAAGTCGTGAAAACCTGTGACGAGACGTTTCCGTTGACGATGGTGGTAGAAGAACTTTTTCCCGACAGAGTTGGTCCGAAAAGTATGTCTAAACCTTTTGTTTCAGGCATCCGTATGTCTTTTCCTGCATCGCCGTCTGTTGTCAGAGTATAATTTACTCTGAATTGCTGGTTCACTACTACTGCCCTGTCGGCGGTTCCCTTGAATGAGATCTGGGAATATGCGCTGAAAGTTAGTGTGAAAAATATTGCAAATAAAAAAATCAGTTTCCTCATTTTATTCTGTAATTAATCGTTACCAGTTTTTATCTGTTTTTTTACGTTTTTGTTGCTTCATTTGCTGCGCTTTCACTTTTTCTTGAGTGTCTTTTTCGTCCTGCATCAGGGCTTCCAGTATTTGTTCCGCACTTTGTTTGCTCATCTGATTTTGCTCCTGTTGCTCTTGTTGCTGCTGCTCCTGTTTTTGTTGCTCTTGCTGCTGTTGCTCCTGTTTTTGCTGATCCTGCTGCTTCTCCTGATCTTTGTCCTTGTTTTGATCCTGATTCTGATCCTGGTTTTGCTGATTTTGCAGCATTTTTTGGGCTAAAGCTAAATTATATCGAGTTTCGTCGTCATGCGGATTAATGCGCAACGCCTGTTTATAAGCCTCAATGCTTTTAGCATAATCTTTTGCAGTCATAAAAACATTACCGCTATTGTGCCAAGCGGCAGACAATCTGTCGTTTTTAATTTTTTTTCTGTATTTGGAAGCAACCGAGTCGCTTTCATTATTAATAGCTGCTTGATATTGTTCCAAAGCTTCTTTTCCTTTTTCCTGCTTGTATAGCGCATTGCCTAAATCGTAGGCAGCTATAGCAGAACGGGCGTTATTTTTCAAAGCTTTGCGATAATTAACCTCAGCTTCGGCATATTTTTCTTTTCGATATTCCTTATTTCCGGAACGAATATCCTTTCGTACTTCCTTTTGCGAAAATACTTTGCCGGAAAAACCTGTAATAAAAATCAACAGTAATAATACGTACTTCATAATTTATGAAAACAGTTTAATTTTATTGAATATTCTATTTTTTCTGTCTAAGATAAAAATTTCCAAAACCAATATAATCAACAATATCCAGGCAGGTATTTGATATTTTTCGTCGTATGAAGAATAAACTTTGCTCTCTACTTCCGATTTGGTTTTCTTTTCAAGTTCTTTTACCAGAACTTTCAGGGCATTGTTAGTGTTATCTGTTTGGGCATAAATTCCATTTCCTGTAATAGCTATTTTTTTTGCTATTTCTTCGTCTAAATGGCTGATAACCATATTACCTTCGCTATCTTTGAAAAAACCGTTGCCGTCCGGAACGGGAATAGGCGCGCCTTTTGTCGAGCCAATGCCAAGTACATTGACCGTAATTCCCTTTTTAACAGCTTCTTCGGTAGCTCCAATGGCGTCGTCTTCATGGTTTTCGCCATCTGTAATGAGAATAATTGTTTTCTCTGTTGCTTCATTCGGCGTGAAAGAACGCAACGCCAGATTAATTGCTGCGCCAATAGCTGTTCCCTGTGTTGGAACCATTGCCGGATTTATAGAAGACAGGAACATTTTGGCAGACACATAATCGGCTGTAATCGGCAACTGTATGTAGGCGTCGCCGGCAAAAACAATCAGTCCGATTTTATCGTTGTTCAGGTTATCTACTAATTTTGAAAGGATTTGTTTTGCCTTGTCTAAACGGTTAGGCGTAATGTCGTTTGCCAGCATAGAATTGGATACATCCAAACAAACCATTACTTCAATGCCGTTTCTCTTCACTGTTTCTAATTTGGAGCCGAATTGAGGTCCGGCGATTACCATAACAAACAATCCTGTACATGCAAATAACAGCCAAAACTTCAGATATTGCTTTTTCAGTGAAACAAGTGGCATCAATTGCCTGATAGTAGCCATATTACCAAATCTTTTTAATGCACTTTTCTTTCTGTTCATCGAATAAAGAAAAAGAAGCAGCAAAACAGGTAACAACAGCAATAAATATAAATATTCCGGATATTGAAATCTAAACATAAGTCTATCTAATTATGGTATATTTTTAAGCACTGTATATCTCAACAGAAGTTCAAATAAAAAGAAAATAAGCGCAGCCAAAGCAAACGGCATGTATTCTTCATGCTTTTTACTGTATTCCTGCACGCTCATTTTTGTTTTTTCCATTTGGTCTATTTCCGCATAAATCTCCTTTAACGTTTTATTGTTCGTAGCGCGGAAATACAAACCGCCCGTCATCTGGGCTATTTGTGTCATCGCTTTTTCGTCAATATCAGCCGGAATAGTTCCGTAGCGGATGCCCGTAGGCGTTGGATGCGGATAGGGCGCGTCGCCTTTGCTGCCGACGCCTACTGTATAGACTCGAATACCGAATGTTTTAGCAATCTCGGCGGCTGTGACAGGCGCAATATCGCCTCTATTGTTTACGCCATCGGTTAAAAGGATAATTACTTTGGAAATAGCCTTGCTGTCTTTCAGTCTGCTAACAGAAGTTGCCAAACCATGACCGATAGCAGTACCGTCTTCAATCATGCCGCAACGAATATCTTTCAGAAGATTCAGTAAAACGGTGTGATCTGTTGTGAGTGGACACTGAGTGAAACTCTCGCCGGAAAAAATCACTAAACCTATATTATCGGTCGGACGTCCGTTTATAAAAGACGCTGCAACTTCTTTGGCTGCTTCTACGCGATTGGGTTTCAAGTCTTCGGCAAGCATTGATGTAGAAATATCCAAAGACAGAACAATGTCGATACCTTCGGTTGTGGATTTGTTCCAGCTGTTTGTTGTTTGCGGACGCGCTAAAGCTCCAACAAGCAAAATAAATGCAATCATACGCAAGACAAAAGGTGCATGTCTCAGATAGATGCGAAAACTTTTAGGAGCTTTTTCAAATCCCTTTGAAGAAGATATTTGAAGGCTGGCTTTAGCCGAGCGCTGTTTCCATATATACCAGCCTGCCATAGGGAACAGCAGGAGTAAAAGTAAAAAATAAGATGGATTTGCAAAAATCATAATTAATTGAAAAATAAAAATTATTAATTATCGCTTGCTTTTTTATCTTTAATATCCGTATTCTCCGTAATCGGTATTTCTTCTATTTTTGTACCGTTAACAAAAAGATAAGCATTCATCATGCTTAATTCGTTTTCTTCCGGAGCAGGTTGATATTTGGCAAATTTAACAAAATCGGACAATATCAGAATCTGTTTCAGTTTATCGCAAACGAAATCCGTATCGCTGATTCCTTTCAACTTATCCAGAATTTCCCCCGATGTTGATTCCATAGCCGGAACAAGAAAACGTTTTTCTATGTACCGCCTCAATGTATCGGTTATTTCGGAATGATATTCTTTCCCGCGTCCCTGCTGCCATAATTTTCTTAATTTTATGTCATCAAGTTCTTTGATGGCGATTATATGCGGCGGTAATAGCGGTTCTTCCTTTTTGAATGGAATAAGCGATTTTTTTGTACGTAGCCTGTAAATAATGAAAACAGCTACTGCAATTACAAGTAAGGCAATTATGGGATAAATTATATAACCTGCATAATCCCAAAACACAAATTCCGGCTGCGCAATATCCTTTATATCATAAAACTTCTGCGATTCCGTATCCACCGGAAGAGTAGAAACTTTAAGCGCCAGCTCTTCCGAGTAAACCGTATCTGTTTCAGCAATCAGCATGAAAGGAGGCATGAGATAAAGGGCAGAATCGAATGAAGTGACTAAGAAATCGTATTTCAATTGAATACGGTTATTTCCAATATCTGTCGTATCAATACCTGATATATTTAAGACTTCGATTCCATTTACGATAGAATCCACAGGCATAGGAAGTTGCAGATGTAAATTCCTGTCGGCTGCTATTTCGAGGCGAATATTAGTCTGTTCGCCAATCAGTATTTGCGTTGAATCAATAGACGCCTTAATAACTGCTTTCTGCGCAAAAACGCCTGTTCCATTCACCGAAAATAAAGCTAAGGCAAAAAACAGAATTTTTATTCTTCTATTCATTTTCATTCAATTACGTTTACTAAATAAGTTAATCAGCGCTTTTACATAATCCTCGTCCGTGCCTATAGAAATTGAATCTACATGGCTCTTTTTGAAAGTATTGTTCATTTCTGTCTGACGGTTTTCCCACCAGCGCCGGTATTCATTTCTGACGCTTGCAAGAGAGGTATCTACCCATTTTTCATTTCCAGATTCAGCATCTTTAATTTTCACCAGACCGATGGAAGGCATTTCTGTTTCGCGGGCGTCATAAATCTGGATAGCAACCATATCATGCTTGTTATTGGCAATAGTTAAAGCATGTTCATACTTGTCGCCTGTGATATAATCCGAAATTACAAAAGCTGTACAACGTTTCTTTATTGCATTCGTCATATATTTCAATACCTGCGAAATATTTGTATTTGTTTTTTGCGGATGAAAATCAATCAATTCACGGATAATGTATAAAATGTGTTTTTTCCCTTTCTGGGGCGGGATAAATTTTTCAATCCTGTCTGAGAAAAAGATAACGCCAATTTTATCGTTATTCTGCATTGCCGAAAATGCCAGTGTGGCGGCAATTTCAGTGATCATGTCTTTTTTCATTATATCGCGCGTTCCAAAATCACGACTGCCCGAAACGTCGATCAGCAACATTACCGTCAGTTCGCGTTCTTCTTCAAAAACCTTTATATAAGGTTTTGAATAACGGGCTGTTACATTCCAGTCAATATCGCGGATGTCATCACCGTATTCATATTCCCGCACTTCTGAAAAAGCCATACCGCGTCCTTTGAAAGCCGAATGATATTGACCTGCAAAAATATTACGTGATAGTCCTCGCGTTTTTATCTCTATCTGACGCACTTTTTTTAAAAGCTCGCTTGTTTCCATCACGCTGATTAAGGTACTTCAACTTTGTTTAATATTTCGCTGATAATTTCTTCGGGAGTCAGATTATTTGCTTCGGCTTCATAGCTCAAACCAATGCGGTGACGCATTACGTCGAAACACACTGCGCGAATATCTTCCGGAATAACATATCCGCGTCGCTTGATAAAGGCGTAAGCGCGGGCTGCCAAAGCCAGGTTGATGGATGCGCGTGGAGATGCGCCGAAAGAGATCATTTCCTTCAATGTTGGCAGACCGTGTTCCTGTGGATAGCGGGTAGCAAACACTATATCGACGATATATTTTTCAATTTTTTCGTCTATATAAACATCGTGTACAATTTTACGGGCTTCCAGTATTTCTTCCTTGCCTATAACAGGTTTGATAACCGTTTTGTCGCGACTGATATTTTGACGGATAATGAGTTTTTCTTCCTCTTTTTTGGGATAATTGATAATCACTTTCAACATGAAACGATCTACCTGCGCTTCCGGAAGCGGATATGTTCCTTCCTGCTCAATTGGATTTTGCGTTGCCATCACAAGAAACGGTTCCGGCAGTTTGTAGGTGTGGTCGCTGATTGTTACCTGACGTTCCTGCATTGCTTCCAGCAGGGCGCTCTGCACTTTCGCCGGAGCGCGGTTAATTTCGTCCGCTAAAACAAAATTCGCAAAAACAGGACCTTTTTTCACTAAAAACTCTTCCGTTTTCTGACTGTAAATCATTGTACCAATGACGTCGGCAGGCAATAAATCGGGTGTAAATTGTATCCTGTTGTATTTGGCGTCAATCAATGATGACAGTGTCTTTATTGCCAGCGTTTTTGCCAGACCGGGTACGCCTTCAAGAAGAATATGCCCGTCCGATAAAAGACCTATCAACAGCGATTCCACCAGATGTTTCTGTCCGACAATTACCATGTCCATACCTTTGGTAATACGGGAAACAAATTCGCTCTTACTTTCAATCCTTTCGTTTAACTCACGAATATCAACTGTTTGACTCATAAAAAAATTTATTATTCATTGTTTTAATAGTAAAAATTATACTTTGAATTGAAATTCAAAATTTGCAGGTGCAAAAGTAGAAATGTTAAATTTCAATTGAAAGAGTTTGGAGTTAAAAATGATTAATCGAACTTATAAAAATAATTAAAGCATTTTTTTTTCTATTATCGGGAAATGTTATAATGCTAAAATCCAGTAAATTTATAGAAAGACCGATACCAGCTAACCAGTTTTTCAACGCCTGTTTTTATATCCGTATCAGGTTTAAAATCAAAAGTTTTATCCAAGCTGGCAGTGTCGGCAAAAGTTTGAAAAACGTCTCCCTGCTGCATTGGAAGGTAAACTTTTTCCACTTCCCGACCAACAGACTGTTCGATTATTCTGATAAAATCCATCAATTTAACAGGTGATGAATTTCCAATATTGTAAATACGATAAGGCACAGACGAAGAATCAGGCAAAGGTGCAGATGAATTCCACGAAGAATCCGGTTCGGCTGTTTTGCCCGTTACACGAATCGTAGCCTCTACCACGTCGTCGATATATGTAAAATCGCGCAACATTTCGCCATGATTAAACACCTTAATAGGACGATTGTTAAATACTGCGTCCGTAAAAATAAAAGGAGCCATATCAGGTCGTCCCCAAGGTCCATAAACGGTAAAGAAACGAAGTCCCGTAGTTGGCAATCCATAAAGGGCGCTGTAGGAATGAGCCATCAGTTCGTTGGCTTTTTTTGTAGCTGCATACAAACTGACAGGATGATTGACATTGTCTTTTTCCGAAAAAGGAACTTTGGAGTTCAATCCATAAACGCTGCTGGAACTTGCATAAACCAGATGCTTGATTTTATTCCGGCGACAGGCTTCAAGTATGTTTAAAAATCCGGCAACATTTGAACTTGCATATACATGCGGATTTTCAATGGAATATCTAACTCCTGCCTGAGCTGCCAGATGACAAACTGCATCGAATTTTTCTTCGTCAAAAAGTTTTTGAAGCTGGATATTGTTCTCAATATCCAGCTGTATAAAACGATAGTTTGGATATAAATGGCTCTGAATCAGTTTTTCGTCTTTAATAACAGACTTATTGACGCCTGTCAACGATTCGAGTCGCCCGTATTTCAAATCCACATCATAGTAATTGTTGATATTATCAAGTCCAATAACATCATAGCCTTTTTCAGCAAATTGTTGAGCAAGTTTTGACCCTATAAATCCAGCAGAGCCAGTAACCAGTATTTTATTCATATCCAATAATATATTCCGTATAATTAATTCTTAATCACTTTTCTTACAATTGCTTCTGTTTTATTCCATATATGGATAAAATAAACACCCCTGGCGTAAGAAGACATATTTACCTGGTAATTTTTTTCGGAACGCGCTTTTTTGTCGGCATACAATTCACGTCCATTAATATCTGTAACGGTTATTGCCGAGATGCCCCCGTCATTTGTTACTGTCAATATGTCATTAACGGGATTTGGATAAACAGAGACTGTTTCCGCAGGGACAGTGTTTATTGAAACATCATCATCATAACTGACTTTTATAATTTCGCTTCGTATTTCATGTGTTCCAGCCGAATCTTTCAGCACAACATAATAGTTTCCAATTGAATCAATGACAACATACTCGTTTTGCGTTGCACCGGCAATGATGTTTTCATTATAATACCACTGATACATAATATTTTCCGGTTCAGCCACAACGCTTATGGTATAAGGTATTTCCTTAGAAATAAGAACGTTGGCAGACTGATTTTTAATTTTTATGTAAGTAACTTTTATTTTTGTTTCTATTGATGAAGAGTAATCAACATAAGCCACAACCGAAAAAACATGATTTCCTCCCGTTTCGGGCAGATATTTGAAATAAGTATTTTCAATATTTTTCTGAATTAATTTTCCATTTAAATAGAGTGCATACTTATAGTCTTTTGTGTCTGCATCAGTTGGAGCATCCCATACGAAACTGATAGAATCCTGCACTATATTAGCTTTGAGGTTGGTTGCCGGCAAACATGGTAATGTTCCAATACATTGAGTGTCAGAGCTTCCTGTCGGATATATTGCCTTAACGCAGTAGTTGTGTCCGGCGTCGCCTGTATCGCTAAACTTTCTAATGCCTGCCGGAAGCTCTTTCACCAGCACATCATCGCAATATACTTCGTAAGAATCTGGATAATAGTTAGCTATTGGTAAATCCCACGTCAGGGTTGTTTCATTGCCTTCTACTAAAACCTGAAGATTCCGAACAGGATTATAAACTAATGTATCATTGGCATTTCCATCCTGAAACTGGAAAGAAACTTTGCCGTCGTACTGGGTGATTTCCGTAAGCGGTTTATCTTCAACCTCTATACCGGAGGATGTTCCACTCCATCGGAACATTGTCGGCGTAGAGGTTCCTGAAAATGTATTTCGGGAAGCCGTACTTGCAAAAGGCGCTCCTGCTGAATTAATGCTTCCGTAATAGCTTGGCATATTGCCTGGAATTGCTGTCGTGGATGACGCACAAACCACGTAAGCCCACTGCGGATGCCCTGTATTGTTGATATTGCCGGTTGATGCATTATTATGGATATGATAAATCAGCAATCCTTTGCCTGGCAGTTTTGAGTCAAATCCAACCTGCTGCCTGTTTTCCAGAATATACATCTCATTATTCGTATAAGGTTTTATGACGTATGCGACTGGGTTTTCCGCCGAATTTGGCATATTGCTAATTGTTGCGGGAGAAGTCAGTTCGACAGGGTCTACCCATCCAAAAAGTATCTTTTGAAACATATTTATATGACCTGGCGTTCTGCCGCTGTCGTTCCAGCTTCCTTCCGACATCAAATCCCATACTCCTGTTGCCAGGTAATCACCATTTGTGGCGCCATTTATGTCATAATAGTCGTCTGCTCCGAAAACGTGGCAAAGTTCATGACATGTCACCCCAATATATGTTATATTGGAACCTCTGTTGCCCCTCAATTCCGATGAACAAGAATAAACAGAAACCTTAACGCCGTCCAGCGTTAGTGGATAATACAATTGCGACTTGTGCGACCATATTTGCTTTCCGTTATTGACTGCTTCATCTCCATATCCGGCAAAAATGATATGAAACGTTTCCAATTGATCTAATTCGTTGGCAAATTCTCTGAAATCTACGTCGGCATCTGCCGCCAAAGCTGCTTCTCTTGCAAACGTTGCCCATCTGGTGTCGGGAGCGTAGTATGAAATATTTTCAGGCGCAGTATAAGGACCGACAACCTTAATTGTCAAATCAATTTTTCCATACGAATTTTCCCTGTAAAAATCCTTTACGCTACCTTTTGCGCCGCCTACAGAATAACCGACCTGGTTCATCATATTTTCAAATTCCTCAGCTGTTTTTGAAAAAGGTTTGTCTTTAAATCCCATGAGTACGCAAAGCGCCTTTTTATCGCCAAGTATTTTAGCTGGGGCTTTTTGAACTTCTGTTTCGGTCATTTTCCAGATTTGCTGAAGCGTTTCCACCTGAGCGGGACTGTAACGTAGGTTCTTTGGCGTTTTTTCAAGGAAACGATCAAGCTCGGACGATCTCAACCCCGTACCGGTATAGGCATGTCGGGACGGTATTAAATTTCCTTTCGTATCTTTTTCAGCATAAACCAAACGTTGCTGCGAATCGTACAGCAATGTATAACCATCCGGTGATTGATTCCAATGCACCCGTTCATCACCTTTGATATAATAACTTACCATTGTGCCGTCAGGCAAGGTTATTTCTACTAACTCAGGACTTGCAGGTACGGCAAACAAACTCCTGCAACTCAAAATGCTTACTGTGAAAAAAAATATCAGTTTTTTCATTTTTTTTATTTTACTATATATTAACAGTTTACAAAGTTAAACATTATAATCCGAATATCATTAATTCTTTAACGAAATAATTATTATTTAACTTTTTTCTTTATACATTCCTTTGCCATTCCTTAGTTTTTAAGACTTGTAAACGCTTACGTTATTCTAAGCACGACACAATGTGAAGTATTCAACTATAACTCTGCGTCACATCGTATAATTAAAGAAGAATAATAAAAATAGGATTACTTTTATCATTCATTTTTTATATAATTAAATATTAGAGTGTTGTCAGGTATAAATCCCAATAATACTTGTAATTTCCATTTTATGGTAATTAACTAATAAATAAGGTAATTTATACTTGTATTACTTTGATTTTCAGTGAGATAAATATATGAATATTAACAAAATAATCGAATATATCCAAAATTGTTACGAAACAATGTCATTTTATTCCAAAAAGTTAAGTTTTGACTAAGATTGTCATTTTTAAGCACAAATATTTTTGTGTGTTCAAAATAAGAGTCTATATTTGTGGCAACAAATGAAAAGTAACTAATTAATATTTTATTTATGAATACATTGTCTTCATATTCAAAGAAATTGGCAGCTAAAATGGATTCGTACAATTTTAGAAAAGTAAAAATTAAAAATCATACATTTTTTAATTGGTTTAAATATGCAAACTTATCGCTCATAAGCGACAGGTATCAATTGCTTTTGATCACTCAAACTTCTCTTGAAGAATCCAAAAAGGAATACCAATTAGGAATTAGGAATTAGGAATTAAGAATTATGAATTAGTTGGCGCAGCTTTCGCGCTTGTTTTTAAGTTATTATACTTTACGTGGTTTAATTTTGTGCAACGTCATTGCGAGCGTTAGCGAAGCAATCCAGTGCTGAAAACTGGTAACTAAAAACTAATTTCTGGATTGCTTCAGGCTTCGCCTTCGCAATGACGATGCACGCTTTTCGTGCTGTTATGCTTTCACCGTTCACCCGTAAAACCTTGTGTTTTGCGAGAAGGCGCGTAGCGCCAGTATCTTTGTAGCCGTGTGCGTAAGCGCACGGTAAAGATGTACGGAATATAAACAGAGCAGCATAGCTGCGATACCTTAATTTTTATTCATTTCATGTTTATGAATTA
>JAIRPX010000146.1 GCA_031256775.1 Dysgonamonadaceae bacterium | reverse complement strand
AAAATTAAGGTATCGCAGCTACGCTGCTCTGTTTATATTCCGTACATCCTTTACCGTGCGCTTACGCACACGGCTACAAAGATACTGGCGCTACGCGCCTTCTCGCAAAACACAAGGTTTGCAGATGATCCTTCGCCTTCGCAATGACGTTGCACAAGAGCGTATCGTGCAGAGTATAATTAATTTTTATCAAAAAATAACAGATGATATTACAGACGGTAAAGCAATTGTAACCATGAGAAAACAAGTTTACAGCAAGATATTGTACCTTTGCATCATAAATAAATTCAATTCATTATGAAACAGTTTATCTTCCTGTTATTTATATTTGTATCAAATGTTATAATCCATGCCGAAGACGGAAGTCGGCTGTGGTTGCGTTATGAAAAAAATACAGATTTTTTGCCTGAAATTATTTTTAACGGAAAACATACTCCGGTTATAGAAACAGCTATTGACGAACTGAAAAATTACTGGAATGGAAAAACAGTTGAATTTCTGATTGATAAAAAACAGAAAAACTGGAAAGACGGTTTTGAAATCATTTTTAACAGTGAGAAAACAAAACTCACAGCCAGAAGCGAAATTGGCTTGCTCTACGGAGCGTATGAACTTTTGCGTCTGCAAAAAACAGGTTTTGATTTTATGCTCGACGACAAAGCGGCAGGCTCGACAATAATTGGCAATTTTCCCAAATGCGATTTGCGCATCCTCAACCACTGGGACAACATCGACGGCTCTGTTGAACGCGGTTATGCAGGACATTCACTTTGGAAATGGGATGAATTGCCGGATATTGTTTCCCCCCGCTATCAGGAATATGCCCGCGCCAATGCTTCTATCGGCATTAACGGAACGGTTTTAAACAATGTTAATGCCAATCCGAAATTTATCAGCAGGGAATATTTAGTTAAAATAGCTTGTTTAGCCGACATTTTTCGTCCTTATGGCATAAAAGTATATTTATCTATTAACTTCTCATCCCCCAAAGAATCAGGAGGATTGCCAACTTCCGACCCGTTGAATAAGGATGTTCGCCAGTGGTGGAAAGACAAAGTGAAAGAAATATACAGTCTTATCCCAGATTTTGGAGGTTTTCTGGTTAAAGCCAATTCGGAAGGATTGCCAGGTCCGCAGGATTTTGGTCGCACACATGCCGATGGCGCTAACATGCTGGCTGAAGCGTTAGAACCTTACAATGGGATTGTTATGTGGCGCGCTTTTGTTTATAGCCCGAACTCCGGCGACAGGGCAAAACAGGCTTATGAAGAATTTATGCCTTTAGACGGAAAATTCAATAAAAACGTTATTATCCAGGTTAAAAACGGTCCTGTTGACTTTCAGCCGCGAGAGCCGTACAGTCCCCTGTTCGGCGCCATGCAGAAAACGCCGCTGATGCCCGAACTGCAAATCACGCAAGAATATCTGGGTGCGTCTAATCATTTAGTTTTTTTAGCTTCGATGTGGAAAGAATTTTTCGACGCTGCCAGACAAACGTTTACCGCCATTGCAGGCGTTGCAAACGTTGGCGAAAACACTAACTGGTGCGGACACCATTTCGCGCAGGCAAACTGGTATGCTTTCGGGCGATTAGCCTGGAATAACCAGCTAACCTGTAATGAAATTGCTGAAGAATGGTTGCGCATGACTTTCTCGAATGATACAGCTTTTATTAATCCCGTGAAAACAATGATACTTGCATCCCACGAAGCGACAGTAAACTATATGATGCCTCTGGGTTTGAACTGTTTATTCGCATGGGATCATCATTACGGACCTGAACCATGGTGCAATATTCCGGGTGCGCGAGCAGACTGGTTGCCAGGCTATTATCATCAAGCTGATTCTGTCGGTATCGGATTCAATCGCACAATAAGTGGCAGCAATGCCGTCAGCCAGTACCCTTATCCACTTAACGAACTGTTTAACAACATTAAAACATGTCCTGAAAATCTGCTTTTATGGTTTCATCATGCGTCGTGGAATCATCAGATGAAAAGCGGCAGAATACTTTGGGACGAACTTTGTTACAAATACCAGGAAGGCGTTGAGCAAGTTCGCGATTTTCAGAAAACATTGGATAGAATTGAAAATTTTATCGACGCAGAACGCTTTTCCGACGTGCAGTACAAGCTCAAAATCCAGACTAAAGACGCCGTTTGGTGGCGCGACGCCTGCCTGCTCTATTTCCAGACTTTCTCAAATAAACCGATTCCATACCTTTTAGAAAGACCTGTACACGATTTGGAAGAAATGAAAAAGATCAAACTGAATATGAAGCATCATAATTAAAGGAACATTTAATATAAATACTTTTTTATTTTTGTCATAATCACTCTTGCAGGTTCGCTTTTTTCTACGGCTTGATTGCGCAAATATATTTCCGCCGTTTCTGCATTTTCTGTTTGTTCGATTTCTAATGCCTGAATAGCAGTGTAGTACGGCGACAATACAATATCATAACCTTTTTCTTCCAAAACAGCAAGCAACCAGGAGCCATAACCTAATTGAATAACAACACTTGCGAATTTTCTCCAACAATCGTCATTTGCGATTGATTGTATTTTGTCGTCTTTTTCAAGAATTGCAAATGATTGCAATAAATACTCTTTGGCTAAACCTTCGTTGCGTTTGCCGAGTTCAAATGCTGATTTATGAATATAATATCGTGAAATGAATTTTTTATCTTCGTTTTGCCTAATTTCATTTTCGGCGATGGAATTGAATAGTTCCAAATCAAGTAAACATTCGTCTTTTCCATAAAAACACTCCAAAAACTTTGATAAACAGGATATTTGCTCTTTTTGTTTTCGGTTTCCGTTTCGCATCAAATTCCAGATACTGAAAAAACGCTCAGGAATGGAATAAGCATTACCTTTGGCTTTGAAGGCTTTGGTTGTTTCAAGCCAGCCGTCTTCAACAAGCCGTTTCAGTTGTGGCGATAATTGATTGTTTGCCAATCCTGTATCTTCGTGAATTTTTTCTAAACGGATTGAATCCCAGTTCAGTGCAATGGCGTATAAAATTTGTTGCTGCTGCGGCGACAATTCTTCAAAGCGGGCTTTATACAACGGCGTCATTTCGTCAGCCAGCGCTTCCAAATCGTCGATGATATTTTCTGAAAATCCTTTTACCAATAACTTAAACAACATCACAGAAATACGTGGATTTCCGCCCGCAAGTTGGAATAAAGATTTCAGACGGGATTTTTCTTTTGAAGTAATGGTAATATCTGTCTGCGTAACTTTGGATAAGTTTTGCAGCAATTGTTCAAACTCTTCATAACTCAATTTTCTCAAATAATGCGTTTGAAAAAAATCGTAGAAAGGCGCTTTGTAATCTACCACGTGTTCTTTTGCATCGGAATTGCCCGCCATCGCAACTCCCGCGCTAATAATAACAGGACAGGATTTTTCGCTGATATACGCACGTAAAACATGCTGTTCCTGAGTGCTTAAACGATTAAATACCAATCCTATATTATCAACCAGCAAAACAGGACGGCGTTGAATTTTATTACAGACTGTCAGCAAATGCTGATATAATTTTTCGGCGAGATTGTCCGTGTTTTTTTCTTTTTTGATTTGATTCAGATAGTTATCTATTTCAGCCGCTTCAGGACTGTTTTTATCTTCTACTTCGAATGAATTTGCCAAGGCGTTCAGGCAGTTATCCCAAAATTTAGCGAGATTGTTTAATCCATACTGTTCTTCCGTAAAAAGCACAGGAATAAATTTGTTGCGGTATTGCTCTTTATGTAATTCTACTTCAATGCGTTTAAGCATTATGGTTTTGCCCATGCCGCGTTGAGCGAGAATAAGGTGATGCTGCGGAATACTATCCGTCGCCTCTTCGTTTAAACTTTCTATCAGCGACTCGAACTGCTTTTGGCGCACCACAAACAATTTTTCGGTAATTTCGGCGCTTTGCCGTTGGGGATTGTACAACCCTATCTGACTTAAACTGACTGCTGTTTCCATACTGTTTATTTTCCAAATTGATTAAACCAAAAATCCCTTAAAAGTGGCGAGCGAAAAGAATATTTATCGTCGCAATTCATTATATATCCTTCTGTTTCAAGCAAATACAATAAAGGCTTGAAAATTTCATCGGCTTTGTCGGCATCATTCAATTCACTAAAAATCAAATCATAAAGTTTATTTTTTGACTTTCCGTTTTTTGCTTTTGATAACTCATTTAGTATTATTTTGGCAAATCGACTTTCGTTTTCGTAATAAATCAAACGTTCCGTCCAATGATAAAAATAAGCTGTGTCCAACAGATTTTTATATGCTTCATCAATAGTCTTTTGTGATAAAGTGTTGTCGCTAACCATTAATTTAGATATTTCGCTGAAATATATTTGAATATAGTAAGGTAAATTCCACGCTAATTTATCCAGCATATAATCAATTAATTCAGCGGGAAAATTGATATTTTTTGAATTAGCCAATTGTTTTACAAGCATTTTAGCCTCATCTTCTTGTAATTCATCTAATTTTAAACGGTGAAAATCGTTGATTGTTTTACTGAAATTGTGCTTGTGTGCAAAATGTTCTATACTGATTGAACTGCAAAAAATCCAACGAATTTTTGTGTTTCTCGTCATTCTCAAACCTCGTAACCAATCCAATAAACATCGGACGTCGTTCAAATTTCCGTCTTCGTTTTTCAAGGCATTGTCAAAAAACACTGTCAGTTCGTCAAAAACGATTAAAGTGTCTTTCTCGTTAGGCAATTCTTTTTCTATTTTGCGATAAACGTCCTGTTTTTGTCTTTTAAACTCAAGTGAGAAATCTTTGATTTTAACACCTAATTGTTCTGGGACAAATTTTTCCCACCATGTTTCGCCTTTCAGTTCTTTTAGGAAATGCTTTACAAAATCTGCTTCTGTCGGCGATTTTTCCAAATCAATGTAATAAGCGTTCCAGCCTTTTTCGCTTACTTTTTCTATCATTTTTCTTGCGAAAGAGGTTTTGCCGACTCTACGCGGCGCAGCAAGTATCAGGGAATTACCATCTTCCAACAACTCCAGCGCGTTTGCTATTTCCTTTGTTCTGCCAAAGAAGTTTTTCCCTTCGACTACAGAACCTGTGATATTTTTAATTGTGTCCATAACGTTGTACATTAAAATTACGCAACAAAGGTATATACAAATTTGTATATATACAAATTTGTATATACCTATAAACGAAAATTGTTGCATATTTCAGACTGGACTTTCTTAGACTATGCACGGTATGGTTTTGTGCATCGTCATTGCAAGCATTAACGAGACAGTTTTCAGTTATCAGTTTTCAGTTTTCAGTTTTTTACTGGATTGATTCAGGCTTCGCCTTCGATGACGTTGCACGGAACCAGTTTCTCAAACATATTAGCATAGTATATAAACGTTTATTTTACAAAACGAATAGTTTCCATTAATTGTTTGTTTTTGAACTCGGCTATATATACTCCATCATTCAAGGAGGAAATATCTATATAATGTTTTTGCTGGAAATCAATTTTTCCAGCAATCAACTTTTTTCCACTGACGTCGTAAATACTGTAACATACATTGGCACAAGCCGGATCGTCGCAATAAACTGTCAGTCGTTTGTCTTCCCCTAAAAAAGTGCGGATTTTAAAGTCTTTTTTTTTTAGAGGAGACATTCCAGTGTCGCAATCCATATCAATATCAATACAGTCTATATTGATAAATGGAGCGTCTATCACATTCAGTATGATGGTATTGAATCCTTGTGACAAAAATACGGTCACTTCTTTTGTCCGGAAATTTGAAATACCTCCGGTAGATTCAAATTCGATAGTTTGCCGGACGCCATTCACCATCAGTATGTAAGTGGCTTTGCTTGACGCGCGAAAAGCATAGTGAATTGTCATTTTGTAATTTCCGCTTTCCAACGCATAAATATTGTTAAACTGGCGGTATGCGTTCATTGTTTTCACGTAGGCGCTCCGTCCTGAATAGCCGTCATATTCAACGTGATTTTCTTGTGGAATAAAAGGCGGATTGGACTTGTCGTTGCGGATTATACGCGGTTGCGCCCATTCAGCTTCGTAGCGGATGACATTGTGCCGTTCAAACTTCTGAATTTCATAACGATATTTCTGCAAATAAGCGTCTTTAACGATGGCTATACCGTAGAAAGCGACATTTTTACCTGCACTTACCTGAAATTTCACATCTACGGAAGTTTTTCCCGCCAGCAGATTTTTAGGTATTTTGTAAAACTTGTTTGGATAGGTATATTGACTGATTTTTTCCACACTGTTTTCTTTGCCGATAACAACTCCGTCAACCAATACATCATAAAAACCGGAATTGGAATCTTCTTCATGTCCAAACAACTTGACAGAAACCCACTGGTCTTCATCCGTTGCATTGTCTATCGCAAGGGTATATTGGATGCTTCCACCGTTTTCTATTTTGCGGAATTGCCGGTTGAATTTGGTTCCGGTAAAGGAAATTCCCGATGTAACGAGTTTATGAGAGCCTCTTACGCCATCGCTTCCCTGTATGGCGGGTAACACATAATCGGTTACGTATTGTTTTTGATTTGCCAGATCTTCAGCGCCCGTCATCCTGACTAAAATTGATTGCCTTACGTGATGGGTTGTTGAAAATGGCGTAAATGTATGTACGGGAGATAATCCTGCCGTTTGAAATTCAAGGCTATTCCCATTCCTTATCAACCACTTATTTAAATCCGTGCGATTGGCTTTGATATTTGGAAAATCAATATTGGTTGCATCTCCGTTGCCGTCCCACACATTGTTTAGATATTCATTTGATGCGCTACCCATATTCGCAGCAAGCAGCATTGGACCATAAAATATGGAAATAACCGACGGATCTTCAGTCGTTTCGTAACGCAGCTCGCAGGGAATAATGATTTTTATTTCGTCGCCTACTGCCATCGCACGCGAGATACAAAGCAGCGAACCGGCTTTTGTTTCAAGTCCGTAAGCCTGGTTATTGATATAAACGCTTACTAATTGCGGATTAGCCCACGCCGGACAGCGAAAATAAATATCGCCGTTGAAATTCGTATTCTGTACTATTTTCAGGGTAATAATGTTGGATTGGGGATAATCTGTTTGCATATCTAATTTCAATCCTTTTTGCTGCCATTGAAGAGTGGAAGACTGAAACAAATTCAACAACACATCTTTACCATTGTTAAACCAAATAGCTTTTCCATATTTGGCATGAGATTCCAGACTTGTTTCCCAACAACAGTAAAAAGCGTTGTCATCCATATATTTACGGTGCTGTCCGGGGAACAGCGACTGGTAATAGCAGAATCCTCCGCCGACGGAATGATTGTCTGGGTCTTTGGTTGCGAGAATATGGTTCAGCAAAGCACGTTCATAAAAATCCAGGCATTCCACATTGCCGGTTACACAGAACAGTTCTTCCATAAACTTCAACACATTGTAAGTGCCGCAGGATTCACTTGATGTATTATGTAGCAAATCTAAGATTTGCCCAGGCTCATGGAAGCGTTCCCTGCAACCGTGACCGCCATTAGGTAGCGTATGATCGTGCAACAGGATTTCTTTGGCATGGAGTATTGCCTGTTTGTCGCGGGAGTTGCCGGTCATTTGATAATTCCTTAGCAGACCTAAAAATTTGGGAACGGTAGCATTGGCGTGAATCCCTGTCAAAGGGTCGTCGCCAACAGACAATGGGACGGCAAAATTATTTTTATGTACCCATTTTTCGGCACATTCCAAAAATTCCATTCGTCCTGTCTGAGCGTAAGCATCAATCATCATTTCCAACATTCCGCCATGTTCTGTTTCCATGTTTATCTGCATCGCAGGTTCTGAAAAACGCGAAGTGAATGAAACCACCCATTCGCAAAAACGGATAAAAACATCTTTTGCTTTCTGATTATCGGCATAAAGATAAGCATCGCGTATTCCAGCAAGTATGCGATGTATCTGGTAAAAACACATGCTTGCCATTGCATCATTGTAGAAAAAATCTTCCCCGTTGTTGGTTAACGGCAGTACATCATTATCATTTGAGCTTTTAAGTCTCTGATATACATCGTTTTGTATATCTCTGTTAAAGAAAATATATCCGCCCAGATTTTCCGTTTGCTGGCAGGTATAAAGCCAGTCAATCATGCTGTCCACGCGGTTTTTTAATTGCATTTTAGCAGGGTCGTCATCGGGTAAGGAAGCATACATCATAGATGCAGCGCCGATATAATTTGCCCAGCCGTTGCCGCCGTTGTGTTGCCAACCGCCATAGTTTTCCTTGACGGTTGGCACACCTCCGGCTCTCAACACATTATTTATTAATCGTTCATGATCTGTTTGCAATAAATAATCCTTATGCTGGTCGAAACGTTGTTTCAGATAGCTGTTGCCGGTCAAGCGCACAGCCGACAGTTCAAAACTTGTCCATTGACTTGATACAACGGGCGAAACAACAGATTTGTTTTCAATTTCCGATGCGTTCAACATGTATGGAAAAAGAAAAGAAAGCAGTAATAAATAATGTATCTTCATGTAAAATAATTATTTAACAATAACCTTAGTAACCTGATTTCCTGCGGAAACAAAATACAGTCCCTGCGATACTGGAATAGACGTTTCCTGCACAGCATTTACGTTGGCAATACATCTTCCGCAAATATCGAATACATTCACAGTTCCTGTCACATTTTTTATATAAATGGAATGATCTCCGGCAAATACATTCGGTTCAAGCGGTTTTAAGGGCTTAACGCCTGCAGTAAAAACATTTTCGATTAATCCTGACCATATTCTTATGTTGCCTTCTGCCAATATCATATCCATTTTACCGTCATTATTGAGATCTGCCAAACAACCGCCTCCTTTAAACAGTGACGGACAATCGTTTGCGCCAAAGCTTGAATAATATTCTTCAAATGTGCCGCCGCCTTTATTTAAGCAAACAAAACTTTTCGTATCAAAATTATTGTTTTCCGGATCCCATGAATGTGTGCGTGCGTTCCAGCCTGCATGGAAAATATCATTCTTCCCGTCGCCGTTATAATCATAAATCAATATGATAGAAGCCTGTGTTCCAGTCAATAGTGGCGACTGTACTTTTTCGGTAAAACCGCCTTTTCCATCATTCAGATAGACTACCATTTCAAAGTGCCACGGATCAACGATCCGGTTCACATTCATTGCAACAATATCAATAAATCCATCGCCATTCAAATCGCCAACGGCACAGGACGTCCATTGAAGCGACTGCTCTGCGACGCTGTGAGGAATATTCAACTCAGTAAGAGTTGGCGTTCCGTCGATTACTGAAATTACTTTCAGACCTCCCGCCCCTGCCTGAGTAGCAATAATATCCATCTTTCCATCGCCGTTCAAGTCTGCTTTATGCGCTTTAATCCACATTTTGTTTCCTACCTCGCCACCACTCGAACTGTCATTTTTGATGAACGGAAGCGTAACCTCCTGACCGGCAGCAAAAGTATTGTCGCCATTGTTGAGATAAACTTTATTCAGACCTAAAATCAAAATATCCTCTTTGCCGTCGTTGTTCCCGTCAAAGAAAAATATACCGCCCCAGCGGATACCGATATTGTCCAAATCCTGCTTTTTAGTAAAAACAGGAACTGCGCCCGTACAGTCCAGTTCATACAGCACGCTTTTGGTATCGGTTGTATAATCATCGCTTAAAAAATCGTAAGCGACGCCACCTGTCATTGCAACCAGATACTTTTTGGGAGCAATTTTCAGTACGTCCAAAGTTGCCATAGCGCCAAGTTCAAACGATTCGTTTTCTCCGCCAATCAATACTGGCGTGATAGCATTTAGATCGGATTGACCCAAAAACAAGGCGACCACATTTTCGTAATCGTAATCATGGAAAACCGACAGCATGTCGGCATAACCGTCTTCATTGAAATCAGCAGTGATAATCTGATTAAAATCTTTCGGTTTGATTCCGCCGCTGCCCGGAGCCTGAATTGTAATACTACTACCCCAAAGGGCAGAAAAATCATTGTCTGTAACTGTTTGCCCGAAAGCCGACACTGTTATTAACAAACTGAATAAAACTACTGTAAATTTAAATTTGCACATGATAATAAAGTATTAAATTATTAATAATGAAAAAAATATATATTAGTTAGATGAAACTGCATATCCCGGATTTTGATTCAATTTAGGATTATTTAATATTTGCGTTGCCGGAATAGGATACAGTTCCTTGTTTTTATTGTGCGTGGCAAAGTGCGACAACCAGCCTTTTGCTGTCCAGACCGATTCGCCGGAAGTTGTTTTAAAGCGTATCAAGTCTTGTCTGCGATGACCTTCCTGGTCAAATTCCCAGCCCAATTCATCAAGAAATCGTCCGAATACAATATCGCTGCCTCCTTCATGAGTATTGTCGCTATTTTCAACCCATTTTTGTTGACGCCCATTCCATGTCCATTCGCGTTTGCCGTAATCGTAGCAACTGCCCTGTTGCAGCATGTTGCCCGTAACAACTGCTTTTGCCGGTGTTGCAGTAAATGCGCGTTTGCGTATATCGCTTACAATGGAAGCTGCTTCGTTGGCGCGTCCAGTACGCAACAAACATTCGGCTTTCATCATAAGTACGTCGGTATAGCGGAACAGGAACACATCGTTGTCCATTGCATAAGCATCAATGCCTTTATAAAATTCAAATTTGGCGCAACGGTATCCCATATTTTCCGTACAGTTGGAACCATCGCCCTTAATGCTTGCGACAAAATTGTCAATAACCATTTGTTCGCCCTTAATAGTACCAAATTCAGCAAGTAGCGGCGCTCCAGTTGCCTGCCATTGCTGACCGTAGAGATAATTATTTTTCAAGCGCAGATCGTCTCCATCATAAGTGCTGATGAATTGAGGAATCATTACATCCCCTCCATTACCCCATCCGCCAGTGATGCCATAGATCAGTGAACCGTGCTGTCCATTGCAGGTATAGCTGAACAAACCCAATCCACGTGCGTATGTTTCGTCAAAAGCGATGGCGAAAACTGCTTCGCTGAATCCTGTTGCATCGTTATTTCGTGCAAAACAGGCTTTTTGAGTTGCCGTCAGCGAATATTTTCCGGGCAAAATTATCGAATCGCAAACATTTATACATTCTTGCCATTTAGCTGTGCCGGTATATACTTCGGCATTGATATACATTTTTGCCAGCAGGGCATAAGCGGCATATCTGTTGAAACGCCCGTATGTCGATTTGTCCATACGGTCGGTCAGGAATGGTAAAGATTCCGTCACTTCTTTCACAACAAAATTGAATACTTCCGTGCGTGTGGACTGTTCGGGCAGATAATCGGTAGGCACATCGAATTTTTCTACAATCGGGACATTTCCAAACAAATCGCAAAGATAATAGTAGTACGATGCACGAATCACCCTCAGTTCGGCAAGCATTTCGTCCTTGTTTTCGGGTGAAAAAACTCCAGCGTCTAATTGTTCGAGCAACTGGTTGCAGGTGGAAATACCGGCATACAAATTGTCCCACCGTGAAGC
This sequence comes from Dysgonamonadaceae bacterium, assembly GCA_031256775.1. GTDB lineage: Bacteria > Bacteroidota > Bacteroidia > Bacteroidales > Azobacteroidaceae > Azobacteroides. Next base: position 17,594 of record JAIRPX010000146.1, on the reverse strand, counting down.
TAAACCTGTATAACCCGATGCTTCGGGATTGAAATTGTGCTTGTGATCGTTTTCGCTGCCCCATCCCCAGTATTTTTGCGGGAGGCATTGCTGATCAGTCCAGCGGTCGTGCATTTCCCACATATAGGCTATCATTCGCCAGGGTTGATAGGCTTTACCGAGAATGGCTACAATATCGCCTTCCTTGTATTCGTATTTATCGGCAATAATTTCCGAATATACTTCATCATCCAAATTGGTACAGGCAAAAAATCCTGTGAATATTCCGGCAAACAGCATGAGCCGGATAATGTTCTGCGTTATATATCGTTTCATATTTGTTTGTATTAAAATTTCACATTTAGACCTATCGTATAAACCCGCGTAGTGGGATATTTATCTGCCCAGTCGATACCAGGCGTCAGCCCGCCCGTTCCCACTTCTGGGTCGGTGCCGGAATAGTTCGTGAAACAGAAAGCGTTCAAAACTGATGCGTAAATGCGGGCATTTTTCAACCAGCTGATTTTGTTGGTATTAAAAGTATATCCGAGCGTAATATTGTCGATTTTCCAGAAACCGGCGTCTTCCACAAAGAAAGAATTCATTGTAATGTTATTTTGCGGCACAACAGACGTTCCGATGTTTTCGCCCACGACTACCGGCTGTTTATCGTAAGCTACCGCCAACGTGTTGAAACCGATCTTGCCGGGATCGGCGACTCCGATCATTGTGCGCTGGTAATTCAGGATTTTATGCCCGAATGCGCCCCGCATGGTAATTCCCAGATCAATTCCCTTCCAGGAAAAATTATTGTTGAACCCTGCATAGAATTTTGGGAGTGCATTGCCAACGTACTGACGGTATTCGGCTGGAATAGAGCCTTCGCCCGAATAAACAGCATAAGTTTCCGGATCGTTGGGGTCAAAAACCTTACCCGGAATTTCCACGATCCATTTGCCTTCATCGTTCACGCCCAGACATTTGAAAGTGTAAAACTGCCCGATGGGTTCGCCCACCTGAACACGATGCGATATTTGCGGATTGATTTCGCCCGAAAAAGGACGAAATTCCATATAGTCCACGCTTTCGGTATAATCGGTATAAAAGGCTTCCAATTTGTTGACGTTAGTTGAGAAAGTAAGCGTCGCCTGCCACTGGAAACTCTTCGTCTTGACGGGGATAATCGCAAGCAGGGCTTCTATCCCCCGATTGGAAATAGTTCCTACATTTTTCAACATTGTCGAATAAACATTGGGCGGTACGGGAACGCCGTAATTGTAGAGCAAATCTTTTGTTTTCCTTTCGTATAAATCAACAGTTCCACCCAAGCGATTTTTGAAGAGCGAGAAATCCAAACCTACATTGTATTCGTTTTTCTTTTCCCAAGTAAATTCGGGATTACGATTTCCGCGCGCCTCCAGCATATTGATCCACTGTCCGTTATAATAAAAACTCTGGGAATTTCCGGTATAGCCGAGCCTGTAATATGCCTGGTAATACTGGCTGGGAGCAATGCCTGTAACGCCGAAACCTGCGCGGAGTTTCAGGTCGTCAACGAATGACAGGTTCTGCATGAAGCTCTCCTGTTTGATTCGCCATGCGGCGCTGACAGCAGGAAACAAGCCCCATTCCTGATTGGAACCGACAAACCTGGAATCGCCTTCGTAGCGCAGGGAAGCCGCGAGCAAATATTTGTCGGCAAACGAATAGTTCAACCGCCCGAAGAAACCAATCAGGTTGCCCGAATTTTTGCCGCTATACATTCCGGCTTTTCCTTCAGCCAAATCTTTTCCAAGACCTATATTATTGTAAGTAAACTGATCGGTCGGGAAATCGGAGTTATTCATCCAGAAATGTTCCCAGTAGCGGCTGAAATAGCTGTATCCACCCAGTATGGAAAGCGAATGTTTTTCCAAGAAGTCCCTGCTGTATTGAGCTGTTAATTCCAGCATTTTTTGCTGAGTCTCCGTAGAAGCTCGCGAAGCAAAGCCTTTTTTCGCCGAAGGATAGTTTGCAACGCTCGGATGTTCGAAAGTAGTAGCATATCCCCGCGTCATATTGTAGCGCTGATACGAAACCAGCGCCTCCATTTTCAATCCGGAAATGGGAAACAGCGAAACCGTTCCGTAGATATTGCTTTGCTGACGTTTGTTTTTCCCAATACCTTCTTCCAGCAAGGCAACCGGATTCACGGCAACGCCTTCGCTAACGCCGAAATCGGGGAAAGGTTCCATCCATGCTGATTTACCTGTTTCGGGATTGTCAATCCTCACAGGCGCAGTAGGATTGGAACGGATAGCTGTGGAATAGGCTCCTGAATTGAAGCTGCCGTCGCCATCTGCGGTTGTTGTGTAGCTGAAATAATTCGTCAGATAATTCAGGTTGAAAATCAGCTTGTTGTTGAACATGCTGTGATTGATATTCGCGCGTATGTTCGTGCGCTGAGCGTCAGAATTGCGGAAAATTCCTTCGCCATTCCGGTAATTGACGGAAGCTAAATAATTTGTCTTCTTGTTTCCGCCGCGAAACGAGATGCTGTGGTAATGCGTAACAGGCATATTCTCTCGCTGAACTTCGTCTAACCAGTCGGTATTTGCGCCCCAGTCAAGATTAGACAGATCGCCTGTCGCTCTGTTTTCGCGCCATTCTTGCGCAGTCATTACTTTCGGTTTGTTGAAGAACGATTCCGTACTAACATAAGCGCTGTATTCCACTTCCATCAAGTCGGTTTGTCCTTTTTTCGTTGTAATCAGTATTACGCCGTTGGTTGCGCGCGTACCGTAAATAGCAGCCGAAGAACCGTCTTTCAGGATGTCGATGGATGCAATATCTTCCGGTGCAAGCATTTCCAAGTTTCCGGGAATACCATCAATTAAGATTAACGGAACGTTGTTTCCGTTCAATGTGTTCGTTCCGCGCAGCAAAATATCTACTCCAGCCGTCGGATCGCCGCTGGTGGTAGAAATAGCCAAACCAGCCACTTTTCCTTGCAGGGATTGTCCGATGCTTTTCACCGAACCACCGACAAAGTTATCGGGTTTGACGCTGGCAATAGCATTAGTCAATCTGCGCTTTTCCATACTTCCGTAACCAATAACGACGACTTCGTCTAATCGCGCCGCATCTTCTTTCAAAATCAGCGGTTGCTTAATTGACTGAGCCTGGACTTCCAGTGTTGCATATCCGATATAACGAATAATCAATAAGTCATTTGGATTGCAATCAATTGAAAATTTGCCGTTCACATCGCTAACAGTTCCATACGTCGTGTTCTTGACGGATATCGAAGCGCCAATCACCGCTTCTCCATGTTCATCAACAATGTTTCCCGATACCGATAGCTGCTGTGCTGAAAGTTGTAATGCAAATAACAACAAAATAACAGTCAGGATAGTAATCAGAATCGATTTTTTCCTTTCGTTTTTTACACAAATTAGATTCATACAATATTTTATTTTAAAATTTTACGCAACAAAATTAGAATAGAAAATTGGAAAAACAGTCATACAATCATCTCAATTATCGTACAATCATCTCAATTTTGCATACCAGTAAAAAGAAAGTCGCTGTTTTGAAACGAAAGTACAATAAATGAGATTTTCACTTCATCGAAATGTTATATCTTTGCAGTTATGAAAAAACAATTAGTATTTTATTTTCTCCTTTTGCAGACATCGTTTCTCGCCGCCCAGACAAATTATTTCCGGCATATTCGGGAAGAAGATGGATTGAGCAATAACACTGTTTTTTGCGTAACCGAAGACAAATACGGTTATATGTGGTTAGGCACGAAAGATGGACTATGCCGCTACGACGGGCAGATTTTCAAAGTCTTTGTTCCTGATAAAAAACGACCGCAAAGTTTGCAAACCAATTATATCAGGAGCCTTCATCACGACCGGCTCGGTAATTTGTGGATCGGCACTAATATGGGATTGTATCAATATGATTATCAGACGGAAACATTCCATTATATTGATATTCGGACAGAACATAAAGCCGCGATGAGCGGTCTTATCCGCAAGATTTTGCTGGATAAAAAAGAAAATCTATGGGTAATTTCACAATCCACCCTGTTCAAATATAATCTTCGCAGTAAAACAGTCAAAAGTTATCCGAATATGGATGTATATTCGTTGTGCGAATTAGATAACGGGGATATTTGGATTTACACCTCCGATAAAAAGATGCAACTCTACAACAGCCGGAACGAATCATTCAGCGCTTATCCTGTTTTTTTGGAATCGAACAACAATTGGGTAGAATGTATTGCTCCATACAGAGATTCCGGCATTATGATTGGGACAATCAACAATGGCGTAATTCTGTTCGACGTTAGCAGCAAAAAATCAACGCCTCTCGTTGCCTGTGGGAAAAACAATTTTGTTCGCTGTTTCTTAGAGTATTCTCCTGACGTCTATTGGATCGGTACGGAAAAAGGAATTTTCATTTATAATACAGCAACCAAACAAACCGAACTGATGGAAATGGAATTTGGCAATCCCTATAAATTGAATGATAATGCGATCTACGACTTATACCGCGATAAGGAAGGCGGCATCTGGGTTGGAACATTTTTCGGCGGAATCAATTATCATTCGGCGGAATACGAAAATTTTACGAAATACCTTCCAGGTAATAATCCCGACCAATTGAAAGGAAAAGCCGTGCGCGACATCAAAAAAGACCGCTATGGCAATTTGTGGATCGGAACTGAAGATGGCGGATTGCACAAATTAAGTCCGCATAGCCGTGAATTTACGAATCTAAGCATAAAAGACGGACTTCCAGGCAGTAATATTCAGGCGCTTTTACCCGATAGCGACGATTTGTTGGTCGCTACCTACGAATCGGGGTTGAGTATTCTGAATATCCCGACAGGGAAAATACGCAGCTATTATCCTATCGGCATTGGACGGAATCACCCTTCGCACAGTATCTATTCGATTCTTAAAACACGCAACGGGACTATTTATCTTGCCACAGTATCCGGATATGAGATATTTCACAAGGAGACTGGAACTTTCGAATATTTCGGGAACCAGATACCCTGGCATATTTCATCCATGCTTGAAGATCATAATGGAACTGTTTGGTTTACAACTATTTCAGGCGGCGTTTATTCTTTGGATACACAAACTTATATGCTCAATAATTACATTTCCGATCCGGAGAATGAAAACAGTTTGAGTCACAATGTCGTGAATTTCGTTTATGAAGATCACAGGCAAAACCTGTGGTTTGCCACCAACAACGGCTTGTGCAGTTTAGATCCTTCGCGGCAAAATTTCCATCGTTACGATGTTAGCAGCGGTTTACCCGGCAATTTTATTTTGTGTATCGAAGAAGATAATGACAGTAATTTGTGGCTGAGTACCTCTCACGGTTTATGCAGGTTCAATCCCGTTACTATGGAAGTAAAGAATTACACACAGGACGGCGGACTTGTCTGCAACCAGTTCAATCTCAATTCTTCATTTAAAGATGAAGACGGCGCGTTGTATTTCGGCAGTATCAACGGTTTGATCAGTTTTCATCCGGAGAAAATGGCTGTTAACAATTACGTTCCGCCGGTTATGATTTCCGGACTGACAATCAATGATAAGGAACAAACAATTAAAGATGACGGCATTTTAAAATCAACCATTATTGAGCAGAAAAAAATAACCTTAAAGCACAACGAATCCAATATAAGTCTGGTATTTTCGGCATTGAGCTATGTAGCGCCCCAAATGAATCTTTATGCTTACCGTTTGTGTGGCATAGATGAGAACTGGGTTTATTGCAGCAACAGGAATACAGTTTCTTACAGCAAGTTATCGCCAGGAAAGTATGTTTTTCAGGTAAAGGCGGCAAACAGTTCCGGCGTCTGGAACGAACATCCGCAAACGTTGGAAATAGAGATCATGCCTCCTTTCTGGAAATCTATTTGGGCATACGTACTGTACTGGCTTTCAGGGATTTTCCTCTTTGCATCGCTTTTCCGTTTTTACAGGAATAAAATGAAGATAAAAGAAGAACGGCGGAAAGAAATCTATGAGCGCGAGAAAGAGAAAGAAATCTACCAAATCAAAATTGATTTTTTCACGAATGTGGCGCACGAAATAAAAACGCCGTTAAGCCTGATTAAAAGTCCACTCGACAAGATAAGTAAAACACAGGATATTAATCCATTAATTAAAGAAAACCTGACAATCATCGAAAAAAATACCATGCGTTTAATTACGCTGGTAAACCAGTTACTTGATTTCAGGAAAGCCGAAAAGGATTCATTTGAACTGCACACAAGCATTGCCAGCCTGAATGATATGCTTTCCGGCGTCGTAATCCGTTTTAAACCGACATTTATCGAAAGAGGCTTGCCTGTCGAACAGATTATCCCCGATAAACCGGTCTATGCCAACTTAGATAAGGAAGCAACAACTAAAATAATCAGCAACTTGTTGTCTAACGCCCTGAAATACGCCGGAACAAAGATTATTATTGTATTGGAACGGGATATATTGTCTAATCGCTGTCGATTGTCCGTAAAAAATGATGGACCAACTGTACCGCCGGAATTGTCGGATAAAATATTCGAACCGTTTTACCGATTGGAAGGAAGCCTTGCAATAGAAGGAATCGGTATTGGATTGAGTTTAGCCAAGTCGCTTGCAGAATTGCAGAAAGGCGAGCTTACTTACAGTATCGACAGGGAAAACCTGAATGTGTTTACTTTCAGCCTGCCGATGGAACAATGTCCTGAAACAGTTTCGGAACCGGCATTTTTAGAAGACACGAATTGCTGTTCAACAAAAACCAATCCTAAAAGAGTGTCTGTTTTAGTTGTGGAAGACAATCCTGAAATGAACCGTTTCCTCTCGCAGGAATTATCGTCAGAATACTGTGTATTTCGTGCAGAAAACGGCGAACAAGCCTTGCAAATTCTTCAAACAGAATCAATACAGTTGATTTTATCCGATGTGATGATGCCGGTCATGGATGGATTCGAGCTGACACGGATTGTCAAAACTACTTTAGAATACAGCCACATTCCGGTGGTTTTGCTAACGGCAAAAAGTTCTCTGCAAGCGCGGATAGAGGGTTTGGAGAATGGCGCCGACGCATATATCGAAAAACCGTTCGACATGGAATTAGTTGTAACTCAAATTACTACTTTAATCCATAGCCGTAATGTCATTATGAACTATTTCTCCCAGTCGCCGCTTATCCATTTGAAAGAAATGGCACACAGCAAAACAGATGAGCATTTTCTTGAAAAAACGAGCCGGCTGATTACCGAGCATATCAATGATCCGGATTTAAGCCCTAATATGCTTGCCGACAAAATGAATATGAGCCGTCCCACGTTTTACCGGAAAATCAAGGCAATTTCCAATACAACGCCCAACGAATTTATCAATATCATCCGTTTGCGACGGGCAGCCGAATTGTTAACCGGAGGAAATTGCCGTATTAATGAAATTGCCGAAAGCGCCGGTTTCAGTTCCTCAACTTATTTTGCACGGTTATTTCATAAACAGTTCGGAGTAAAACCATCGGAATACGGAAAAAAACGATGAACGGGAAACGGCAATAATACAAAAAAAACGATGCTGACACAGATTGAAAAAGCTGCGCCAGCATCATTTATTAATTTATTCAATTATTAATTTATTAGTTTATGCTTTTGGGCAAAATCCTGAAGAATTACTTTGAAGTCGGGATATCCTATTTCCTGCAACTCATATCCAACCTTCACCGTTGGCTGATTAATTTTGATAATCCGGCTTAAATCAATTGGAGTACCGATTACGACTGCATCGCATGGCGTGTTGGCAATCGTAGCTTCCAAATCTTTGATTTGTTGTTCTCCATAACCCATTGCCGGAAGCAAAACGCCAATTTCAGGATAAGTCTGGAAAGTCGTCTGGAGTTTTCCAACGGTATAAGGACGTGGATCAATCAGTTCTGCTGCGCCATATTTCATTGCGGCAACTGTGCCTGCCCCGATTTTCATTTCTCCGTGCGTCAGAGTAGGTCCGTCTTCCACGACCAATACTTTTTTTCCTGTTATTAATTCAGGTTTATCCACTGTGAGATAAGACACAGCATCAATTACAGTCGCTTTCGGGTTGATTTTGGCGATGTTACGGCGTACAGTCTGAATATCTTCCAGCGATGCCGAATCAATTTTATTAATGCAAATCACATCCGACATGCGTGCAACAACTTCTCCCGGATAATATGAAACCTCAGCTCCGGGACGCAATGGATCTACCACGCCAACCATCAAATCTGGCGCATAGAAAGGAAAATCATTGTTTCCGCCATCCCAGAGGATAATGTCGCAACCATCAGGATCTTTTTCCGCTTCCCTGAGGATAGCTTCGTAATCCACGCCGGCATAAATCACGTTGCGCTTTGTAACCACATGCGGTTCATACTCTTCCATTTCTTCAATGGTACATTCGTGTTTTTTCAAATCTTCTACTGTGGCAAAACGCTGTACTTTTTGTTTTACCAAATCGCCGTAAGGCATCGGGTGACGGATAGCAACCACTTTCAAACCCATTTCAACCAATATTTCGATTATTTTCCGCGAAGTCTGGCTCTTACCGCAACCAGTTCTTGTAGCGCCAACAGCAATGACAGGTTTGTTAGAGCGTATCATTGTTTTTTTGGGTCCGAGCAACCAGAAATCGGCTCCTGCGGCATTAACAATAGCGCTCATTTTCATCACGCGAGGATATGGAACGTCGCTGTAAGAAAAAACGCATACATCTGCATTTAGCTGTTTAATCAGTTGAGGCAGTTCTTCTTCGGCATAAATAGGAATACCGTCGGGATACAAATCGCCTGCTAATTCTTTGGGATACTTTCTCCCGTCGATGTCGGGAATTTGAGCTGCCGTAAAAGCTACTACATTGTAATCTTCTACGCCTCTAAAAAAGGTATTAAAATTGTGAAAATCTCTACCGGCTGCACCGATAATAATTACATTTTTCTTCATAATATACAATTATATTGATGTTTAAGATATATATTAGTAGCACAAAGATAGTAAAGAAACAATAAATGGCAAAAAAAAATGAGAATATTATTTTTTTTTCTTGCATTAAAATTATATTGAAATACTATTTGGTTTCTATCAAAAGTTTTGGTTATCTTTGCACTTCGAATCAATATAAATTCAGGTGAATATTGTTATAGATCAAGGAAATACGTCCGTTAAAATTGCTCTGTTAGAAGAGGATAGACTATTGCATACCTTTTGTTTCGACTCCATAACGGTAGCTGATTTGCAGAATATTGTACAGGAGTATCGACCGGAAAAGGGTATTTTTTGCTCTGTGGGGCAATGGGATTCTGCATTTACGCTCTATTTAAATTCCAGTTTGTCGTCTTTCTTTGAATTGAACAGCAGTTTGCAGCTACCATTGATTTTGAACTATAAAACGCCCCGCACACTTGGAAGCGACCGTATTGCAGCAGCAGTGGGAGCGCACCAGCAAAAGCCCGACGAAAATATCCTGGTGATTGATATAGGCACGGCTATTACTTTCGATTTCATTGAAAAAGGAGGAATTTACAGTGGCGGGAATATTTCCCCTGGACCAGATTTGCGATTTAAATCACTGCATGATTATACGCATAGCTTGCCACTCATTGATGAAAATGGCGATCTCCCTGATTCAGGCTATGATACGGCAACAGCTATACGCGCAGGAGTTATTAACGGAATTGTTCGCGAAATTGATTCATATATAGAAGAGTTTAAAAAAAAGCATAATGGTTTTGTTTTTTTAACAGGAGGATACTCATTTTATTTTGAAAGCAAATTAAAAAATCCCATCTTTGCAGACGCAAATTTGATTCTGAAAGGTTTGAACGAGATTTTGAACTTCCAGAAAAATATAAAACAAACAAAATGAACAGAATAAACAAAAAGAACGGAATAAAAAGAATGATAGCGATACAAAGAGTAAGCGTTTTCTGCATTATCGCTATTTCCTGCATTTATTCTACTTATTTACAGGCTCAAAACACTACGCAGTCGCCATATTCCCGCTATGGATACGGTCTGTTAGCCAATGGAGATTTAGGAGCGCAGCGCGGAATGGGCGGGATAGGATTTGGTTTGCGCAACTCGCACATAATCAATCCACTAAATCCTGCTTCTTATTCAGGAGTCGATTCCATGACTTTCATGATTGATTTAGGATTAACCGGACAAATGGCATGGTATAGAGACGGTTTCAACAACAGTAAATCAAGAAAAATCAACGGGAACTTGGATTATGTTGCCATTCAAATTCCATTATACAGGGGGCTGGGAATGGGCATTGGCTTTGAACCTGTTTCATCGGTTGGATTCAGTTACGGCGATACTACGAATTTAAGTAACACAGGCGGATATGCTCAAAATACATCTGTCGGCAGCAATGGCTTAAACAAAGGATACGCCACTTTATCATACAAATTATTTCAAAATCTTTCGGCAGGCGTAAATTTGAGTTTTCTATTTGGAGATGTTATCCACAGTAATCAAGCAACAAATATAGGCTACAGCGTGTTAAATATCGACACATTGCGATCAACGGGGCTGACATACGAATTTGGTTTGCAATATTCCATCCCTGTGGCAAAAAATAAAAAAATGGTGATTGGCGCCATTTATTCTCCCAAAATTAAACTTAACGCTACCTATCATAACAGCGAAATAAGGGTAGATCCCAACACGGGAGTTATTCAAAGTATAAATCCCACTTCCACAAAAGATTTGATATTTGAACTTCCGGAAACTTATGGTTTGGGCTTCACTTATTCCAATAATCCTGGAGGCTTTAGATCCTTTAATATAAAGAATAAATTTACCGTCGGCGCAGATGCTCAATACCAGCGCTGGGCAGCTGCAAAATTCTTCAGTAAAACCGATTCTTTATCAAATCGTTTGAAGATTAATATGGGAGGAGAATTTGTTCCTGACGACCAAAGTCGCAGTTTTTTCAAGAGAAACCGCTATCGAGTGGGAGCTTATTATTCCAATTCATACATAAAGATTGGCGATAAGGGTTATAATGAATATGGCGCAAGTTTGGGCGTAGGTATTCCAATGAACGACCGTCGCTCTTTTCTCAATTTAGCGTTCAGCTATTCGACAGTTGTTCCAGAGAAAGCAACTTTTATTCACGAAAAATATTTTAAGATAACAGTCAGTTATACATTTAACGAGGCGTGGTTTTTCAAACGAAAAGTGCAATAATAATTTTCCTTTCACTGTGCCTTATCGGCATGATTTCCTGTGGAAAAGAGTCTGCTATTTCAACTGTTTCGTTGGAAGAAGTTAAAATTTTGCCAAGCGAACACGGTGAAAATCTTAGCGAGTTGATTTCTGATTCCGGAATAACCCGCGCGCGGATTAACGCTCAAATTTGGGACGTATATTCAAATGATACAGAGCCTTACTGGTTTTTCCCACAAGGCATTTATCTTGAAATGCTTGATTCATTATTTAATGCTGTAGAAACAATTCAAGCCGATACAGCTTATTATTTCTCGAAAAAAAACCTGTGGCATTTAATTGGTAATGTTCATGCTAAGAATGAAAGTGGAACTATATTAGACACTTCCGAACTGTTTTGGGATCAAAAAGAGCCGCCCAATTCCAAGTATGCTATTTATACATACAAGTTTACACGTATTGATCAGGGCGACAGAATTATTTCCTGCAATAACGGCTTTCATGCCAATCAATCCTTGAGCAGTATTATTTTTAACGAAACGTCAGGTCCGTTTTTCATTAATGAAGAAACTTCGCCTCAAAATAACGATTCCATTAATAAACCTGTAGAAAAAAATGGACTTGATAATTAAAATATTGATAACCCTTTTATTTTCAGCTTTTTTCTCGGCAGCTGAAATCGCTTTCGTTTCTTCCAATAAACTGCTTTTTGAGCTGGAAAATAAGAAAAAGAGTCTTACTTCCAGGATATTAAATATTTTTTACGCCCATCCCAATCAGTATATTTCCGCCATGCTGGTTGGTAACAATATTGCATTAGTATGCTACGGCTTGCTTATGACAATATTGCTCACGCCGCTGATAAATGCCCTGCTAACGACAAACGACATGTTAACGCTTGTTATACAGTCAATTGTTGCTACTACATTTATTCTGTTTGCCGGAGAATTTATGCCCAAAACGGTTGCCCGAATAAATCCCAACATTTTCCTTTCAATCTTTGCGCTACCTTTATTTATCATCTATATTATTTTATACCCTTTTTCAAAGCTTATTTCGTCTTTGGCAGGATCTGTTTTGCGTACTTTTGGTATAAAACTTTCAACTATAAAGGAAAAGACTTTCGGGCGGGAAGACTTAGATTATTTTATCCAGAAAACGATTGAGGAATCGCCCGAAAATGCCGAATTAGATCAGGAAGTGCGCTTGTTTCAGAATGCTATGGAATTTTCGGCAATGAAAATCAGGGACTGTACGGTTCCGCGCACAGAAATTGTTGCTGTGGAAAAAGACGCTGCAACAGAAGAGCTGATTTCCCTTTTCGTAAAAACAGGACTTTCAAAGATAGTTGTATATCAGGATGATATAGACAATATTGTAGGATATATTCACTCGTCGGAATTGTTTACCCGACCGGAAGACTGGACTAATTCTATCTGTTCGCTGCCCTTCGTTCCTGAAAATATGTCAGCCAACAAATTGATGAAAAGCATGTTGGCAGAAAAGAAAAGCATGGCTGTGGTTGTCGATGAATTTGGAGGCACAGCTGGCATTATCACTCTGGAAGATTTGGTGGAAGAAATATTTGGAGAAATTGAAGATGAACACGATACAAAACTTTTTGTTGCAAAAAAAACAGCAGAAGACGAATTTATACTCTCCGGCAGAATGGAGATTGACCGCGTAAACGAAGAATTTGATTTGGACATCCCCGAATCGGAAGAATATATGACTGTAGCAGGATATATTTTGAATCATTATCAGAATTTTCCAAAGCAAAATGAAACAGTCAATATCGACAGGTTTGAATTTAAAATTATAAAGGTAACACGTACTAAAATTGAATTGGTAAAATTAAAAGTAAACGAAAAATAAAATTTATTTCAATATTTGCAGGAAATAAAATAAAATATTTGTACCTTCGTGCGCAATTTTTGAAAATTAAACTAAACAAATAAAACATAAAATGGCTACATTAGAAAAAATCAGGAGTAAAGCCGTATTACTTGTTGTAATAGTGGGGCTTGCCTTATTTGCTTTTATTATTGGAGACGCTCTTCGCTCAAGTACAACTTTTATGAATCAGAGAAAAGAAAACATTGCAGTTGTTGAAGGGCAAACAATAAAAATTCAGGATTACCAGATGCGAGTAGAAGAACGAACCAATATGATAAAAGCGCGAAACGCCGGTTCGTCAATCAACGAAGACCAGACTAATCAAATTCGACAGTCTGTTTTTAATGAGTGGATTAACAAAATACTTCTGGATAAAGAATGTGACAAGCTCGGTTTGGCTGTCAGCAAAGATGAATTGCAGGATATAATCATGGGAAACAACATTTCCCCAATGATACAGCAAATGCCTGAATTTCAAGATCCTCAAACGCGGCAATTCGACAGGAACAGACTAATCAATTTCCTGCAATCTATTGAATCGGACGACTATACGAATTATGCTCCGGAAATAGCAGCCCGTGTGCTGGAAGCAAAACAGAACTGGCTGACAATCGAACAGCAAGTACAGGAACAACAGTTACAAAGCAAACTTATGGCGCTCTTGTCGGCTACTATGACGACTAACAATCTGGACGCCAAAGCCGCTTATGACGACAGTAAGGTCAGTGTTGATTTTGATTATGTTTCACAGTTTTACTCGTCTATTCCCGATGACGCAGTAAGCGTTACGGATGACGAAATTTCTAAACTTTATAACGAACGCAAATCCACTTTCAAACAGGCAGAAGCCGTTTTGTTGGATTATATTACAGTAAATATTGTACCGTCAAAAGAAGATTACAATCGTATTCTGCTGAAAATGGAAGAAATTAAAACTCGCTTGGAAGAATCCAGTAATCCGGGTAACGTGGCTTCCGAAGTTTCGGAAACTCCATATCTGGATGCTTATGTTTCTTACAGCCAACTGTCTAACGAACAGAAAACATTTATAGATCATGCGACCATAGGAACAACAGAAGGTCCTATGCTGAACAGTTTTATTTACAGCATCTACAAATTAGAAAGCGAAACTGTTGCGCCTGATTCTGTGAAACTTAACCTTCTGAATTTACCTCAAATAACCGATGAGAAAGCTATAAAGCATATTAGCGACAGTTTGATTGCCGTTATCAAGGGGGGAACTTCTTTTGCAGATATGGTTTCGACGGCAACAAACGGCAACAGTGACGGAGATATTGGCTGGCAAACCGAAACGACATTAGTCAAACAGGTAGATGCTGCATTTAAAAATGAAGTTTTTGCTGCTAAAATAAATGAACCATTATTGATTTCCTCTGCTTTCGGAAGTTTTCTGGTGCAGGTTGTTGAAAAAACAGCTCCTGTTAAGAAATACAAAATTGCAACTATTCAATTGACTGTAAATCCCAGTCAGGAAACAAAAACAAAACTGTATAACGATTTAAATCAATATATTTCTTCTAATCATAATTTGGAAGCATTTAAAAGCGCTGCTGCCGAAGCGGGTTATAATGTTCAGTCCAATGTGGAAGTTGCAAAGGGTCAACTTAATCTGTCCGGTATCGAAAATACCCGTCAAGTGATTCAGTGGGCATTGAAAAACAAAAAAGGCGCTATTTCGGATATTTATGAATGTCAAAATCAGGAATACTTTGTGGTTGCGGCAGTGGAAGGAATATTGAAAGAAGGAGTTCGCCCTCTGTCGGCTGTTTCGGAAGTATTGAAAAGAGAATTGCTTAACGATAAAAAAGCAGAAAAAATTATTTCCGATCTGAAAGCAAAAAATTTCACCGACTTTGCTCAATATGCTGAAGCAATGAATACAAGTCCTCAATCGGTTAAATTTGTAACTTTTGCTACGCCGCGCATATCCTTAATTGGAAATGAACCTGTTCTAAATGCCAATGCGCCAGTTGCTCAAGTTGGTAAAGTTTCGGGTCCGTATAAAGGAAAAAACGCTGTATATGTGATTCAGATTACTGATAAAAAAGAAAGCGAACAGGCATACGACGAATCTGTTCAAAAACAAACCCTGCAAATGCAGAACGGTTATCGCATATATCGTATGTTTCAGTCCGACAAGACAATTTTAAGAGATAATGCAAAAATAGAAGACAATTTCAACCGCTTTTTCTGATGACAACAGAAAAAACGGATAAAAAAGAAAATGAAGAAAGGAAACAGGATGGCTCAACATCCTGCTTCCTTTCTCCTTTAATAGGAAAAACGCTGGAAGAACTCCAGGCGCTTGTCAAATCACAAGGGATGCCCGCCTTCGCTGCAAAGCAAATAGCCGATTGGATTTACAAGAAAAAAGTAAATTCCATCGACGAAATGACCAATATTTCTACTGTCAATCGAAATAAACTGAAAGAAAACTATACGGTTGGAAGAAAAAGCTTCGTTGAAAAACAAAAATCGAAAGACGGCACTGTGAAATATCTGTTTCCAGTTGATAATAAACACTTTATAGAAAGCGTTTTTATTCCGGATAAGGAAAGAGCCACTTTATGCGTTTCTACACAAATCGGCTGCAAGATGAACTGTTTATTTTGCATGACTGGAAAACAGGGCTTTTCGGGACAGCTACATGCCTGTGACATTCTCAATCAAATACTTTCAATTCCGGAAAGCACTCAGTTAACCAATATTGTCTTTATGGGAATGGGTGAGCCGCTTGACAATACCGACGAACTGTTCAAAGTTCTGGATATTCTTACAATGGATTATGGTTTTGGCTGGAGTCCGAAAAGAATAACAGTTTCTACTGCCGGATTAATGCCCGGTCTGAAACGTTTTCTTTCTGAACGGCAGGAACATCTGGCGATAAGTTTACATTCTCCCATTCATGCGGAAAGGATAAAATGGATGCCGGTTGAAAAAGTTTATCCTGTCGGCGAAGTTTTGGATCTGATCAGGCAATATGATTTCTCGCATCAGCGACGGCTGTCATTTGAATATATCCTTTTTGGCGGATTAAACGATGATATTAAACACGCAAGCGAACTTGTCCGCATGGTTAAAGACATTCCTTGCCGGATCAACCTGATTCGCTATCATAAGATTCCGGGCATTGATCTACCGGCTACAAATACTGCTGCCATGCCGCTTTTTCAGAACTATTTAAACGAAAAAGGAATTATTTGCACCATCCGCGCTTCGCGAGGCGAAGATATTTTAGCTGCCTGCGGCTTGCTTTCAACACAAATAAAACAGGCATAGCAGGTATCGGTTCTCACGCGATAAAAAAATCTTCATAAAGCTGCATCATTCGCTTGCGCAAATGCAACACTGCATAATGTTTACGCGAAAGTAAAGTATTAACAGCAACGCCGGTAGTTTGTGCAATTTCTTTAACGGAAATACCGTCAAATTCAGTCAGTTCGTATATTTCTCTCTGAACAGGAGGAAGTTCTGCGAGCGCATTTTCCAGTTCTATCCAAACTAATGAGCGAAGATATTCTGTTTCAGGCGATGGCGAAATTTCATTGTTGAACAAAACTTCCGAAAAATCTTCCAGTATCACATTGTCGCCATTATCATCTGAAAAGGCAGGCATTTCCTCTTCCCGTTTTTTTATTCCATGATTTATAATCATGTTTCGAGCTACTCTAAACAGCCAAGCCTCCACCTGCTCTATCGGGTTCAATGCTTCGTTAACGGTTTTAACTAATTGATAAAAAACATCTTGCAGAATATCGTCTGCGTCTTCGCTATTTGTTATCCGTTTCCGGATAAAACCCTTCAAACGCGGTTGATATTCTGCAATCAGCTTTCCTGTGTCAAGATGCTCTATGGTCTTATTCATCCTCGTTTACGGAAGTAGAGTTTGCATCGTTGTTGGAATCAAAGGAAAAATCTTGTCCATGACCAAAGCGAGCATGCCAGTGGTTTCGTACATTTTCTCTACGTTTTTTGACAAATTCTTTTTGTTCTTCGGGCGACATTTTCATCCATTTATCACGAAACATATTTTTTGCATCTTCGTGATGTAAATGTCTTAAATGATGACCTTTTCCTCCAAAAAGGATTTTTGCGAGTACAAACAATCCGACAGCTTGCCAGTAATTGATTGTCTGCAATCCGAAAATATCCGGAACTAACCAGTTCCACAATAACATAACCGCAGTTCCAAGTATGGCAACAAGAAACGCCATAGATAATAGATGTTCAAATTTTACTCTTCTCATAATGATAAATTTTAATTTACAAATATACTGTTTTTATTTTTATTGTATATATTATGGAAGACAAATGAACGCTAAAAATATTTTATTAAATCGTATTTTATATTTTGCACAGTATGGTTCATCGACATTGCTAAGGCTAAGCCTGAAGCAATCCAGTACTAAAAAAAACTGATAACTAAAAACTAATAACTAATTTCTGGATTGCTTCGCTAACGCTCGCAATGACG
>JAIRPX010000133.1 GCA_031256775.1 Dysgonamonadaceae bacterium | reverse complement strand
TTCGTCGTAGGTAATATCTTCATGAATGACTTTTTGGATGGTTTTGCCGCTGATTAACTGCTCAATTTCTTTCTTTGCCGTATCGTTTTGTTCGGAATCCATCTTATCTATAAGACTTTTAACAATGGCATTGCTGCTGGTGGTAGCCCAGAAAGCAGTGGGAAAACGCTTTTTATTTGCTTCCCAAACATCTACTATTTTTATGATACTCCAAGGATTATAAACATTGGCATCGCTAAACAGATAGCCGTTGTACCATCTTTTTGCCTCTTCCAACTTGTCTTCCAGCTTGTAAAATTTAAATATTTCATCAACTTCTTTTTGCAGGAATCCAAAGTGTTCGCCATATTTATCGCTCAAAATAGATGCAATATTCAAATTGTTCAAGCCTGTAAAAATACTTTCTTTGGAAATCCTCAAACAGCCTGTCAATACTGCAAAATGTAGATAAATATTTGTTTTTAAGGCGCTTTCGAAAAACGACCTTATAAATGCAATCATTTCCTGATAAAAGCCAGTAAAATATGATGTTTCCAGAGGGACGTCATATTCGTCAATAAGAATTATAACTTTCTGATTATGGTATTTATACAGAGATTCGCTCAAAAATTTCAAAGATGTCTTGTAATCGTCTGGCTCACCTTCCCTTGAAGATAAAAATTCATATAATTTTTTATCTTCATCATTCAAAGAATCAAAAACATAACTGTGCCGCCTAAATTCTCCTGCAATCATTTCGCGCAAAGCTGAAAATGACGACTCGAAATTAGGCTGTTTTGCCGATTTCAGCGTCAGGAAAATTACGGGATATTTTCCCTGTTCCGACATGTATTTTTCACCAGCGCTTGCAATGTTCAGATTATCAAAAAGTTGGCGGGTGTTTTCGCTTTCATAGCTTGTCTTATGAAGTATGCTCGTGTCTTCAAAGAAACTTTTCAGCATTGTCATGTTCAGCGTTTTCCCGAAACGGCGCGGGCGCGTAAAAAGCGTTACTTCTGCTTCATTATCAAGAATATCTTTGATAAGCAAAGTCTTATCTACATAGTAGTAACCTCTTTCAATCATTTTATGAAAAAAGTCAACGCCGATAGGCAACGGACGTCGTGAATCTGTATTGCTCATAATTATTAAACTGTTTTGATTACAAAGATAATAATCTTCTATCAAATAAAATTCATATCAATTAGTAATTCGCAATTTTTAATTGATTATGCCTGTAAACATGGACATCAAATAATCTTACACTCTGTTGCGGCAGGAAAGGAGGGAGGCATTAGCGAAGCCTCCCCTTCTTCAATACTTGCGCCAAGATAATTTTATACTTTAAGCGATTCAATTTTGTGCAGAGTATAGCTTCTACATACTTGTATATCAATATCTTCTGCTAATCCTAAAACTATGAGCAGAGCTGAAATCATTGATTATTTTATTCATTTCTTCCTATATTTTCTATTGTATTACTAATCAATGGATCTTGTGATGAATAACTAATTTTATATAGTATTCCGCCATGCGCATTTAGGGTTTTATTATTTTTTAACGTTGAAATACCTTCTTGTATAAACATACCGGAAGGATTATATCTACCACAAATTACTTCACTAAAAATACCGTTTTCAAAACTAAAGTCAGCATCATCTGTCGCATATACCAATAAATAATTACCTCTATCAAGAGCAAAACCGATAGCTCCCTTGACAGTTTCAAAAGAAATAATTGCACTTGTAGTTTGTATTTGTTGCTTTATTTCCTTACGAGGATTATCGTCCACAATATTAAAAGCGGCAAAATTCTTCGTTGGCGTCTTCGCTATATCGGGCGCAGCCATGATAAGTCCTTTCAATATGGTACGTACAGCATCCGTATGTATTTTTTCCTGTAAATAGGAAGTATAAACACCTTCATCATCAAATGGAGGCTTACTGTTCTGGTTTATGAATGTACTGGTTGCCAAATCATACATATCATATCCACCACCCAATACCGAAGCTGCCAGCATAAGACTTGGAGTATTGGTGTAAGCCCCCCTGTTTTCTGCTATCAGAGGATAATTACCTTGCAGTGACGCATAAGCCAACGTTTCCGACACAATTTCATTTATGGAAGTTTTATAGGGGTCGAAACTTACAAAATCAATGCCTTCCAATTGAAATACATCATCCGGCTTAGCGTTTGGGGCTTCGGGATAAGGATTAATTCCTTTACCGGAGATTAAGTTTGTTCGTGTTGCTACTTTGTATGAACTATTTTTTACAGCTTTCCCAACGGCGTCCAAAGCGTCCAAAGTCATTTTCCATGCGGCTTCCTTGCTAAGAGGCTTACCGTCGCGATAAGCAAAATGCTGCTGATCCATTCGCCAGCGTACTAAACCGTCCGGCTCATTATGAATCTGCGCTGTTATAACGGGGTGTTTACTTTCGTGTTCATTATCCCACCTATGGATATGATTGAACAGATTTGTAACTGCATTTGTTTCACGTTCCAAAATCCATTTATCATTGAGAATAAGCACATATCGATAACCATATAATCCACTGAATGTCCCTTCGTCGGCACGATAAAACCGCTTTTGAGAGTCTTTAAGAATATACGCCGGAACAAGATTGGAAAACGAATCTCCAATCATATTGGTACTAAACCACAAAAGCTCTATTTTAAGTCCGTATTTATTAGCATATTCCATTATTTTGTCAATCAGAGTAAAATCAAAAATATTTTCCTTAGGTTCGATCATTTTCCAGCAAAGACTGACTTCCAAGCAATTTACGCCCAATTCTTTTCCTTTTGCAAAATATTTTTCTACATCGGTAATACTCATTTTATCGCAGTTGATAAAAGCATCCAGACGGATTTGCGCCCCGTAGATGGGAAACGGAATGCCATCTACTAAAAAAACAGTTTTTCCGTTTTCTGTTATCACTTTACTTACCTCTATGGGCGGCAGTTCTGACAAATTCCGATCATTATTCTCATTGGCAGAACATGAGACAGTAAACAAATAGACAAGAAAAATTGCTATTATATTTCTTTTTTGATTCATAATTGATAATTTATTATTGATAATGGGCATTGCGTAAAGTCAAATACCCATTATTTGTGATTTATTTTATTCAGGGACATCAGTTACACAACGTATAGGTAATGCCGAGCGGTTTGAACCATCAGGTCCACCGCCATATTTGTACATTCCATTAGCGCTAAATCCATACATATACCTGTCCCAATTTTGTCCCGGACGTGTAATAGATTGAATAATTACCAATTCTGAGGAAGTCAATAAACCAGTTTCAACATGACGGTATCCCGATATTGGTAAAAAGATTCCTCCTTGCATATCGGTTTTAGTTGCCTGCATTGCTTTATCTGCTAATATACCTGCTATAATACCTGATTTATTGAAACCACTTGCTGCCGGTAACATCCATGCAAACAGTTTGTCATTATTGTTGCCTACTAACGCATCTATTTCATCGGCAGTCGGAATCCTCCATCCGGCAGGGCAAGGATTATTTTGTTCTTGCCACGTACTTACTCCATTGTCCACATAACCGGTTTCATATCCAGCTGGTATTCCACCTTCAACAGAATAACCTATTTTAGAATTGTATTGATATAACAATCCTGGTTCGTCCGGTTCACTGCTGAACCGACCGGGTTCGCCTACATTGCAGTCTGCCCAGCGCAAGCCGTTAATCACAGTGCCAAAACCCTGATATATTTTTAAAGTAGCGCTCAGCGTTCCCGTAGTAACCGTAATCGTTGCTATACGAATATCATAAGCGCCCAAACCGGATAAAGCGGCTACGTTTACTGTAAGCGGATTTTCACCCTGTTCTCCAGTGATATTTCCCAACGTACACCACGAAGTTGCTTCAGGGTTTACGGAAGCATTCCATGTCGTGTTGCAGGCAACCGTTACCGTATAGCTTTGACCGTTGTCTGAGGCGTTAATAATTTCTGGAGAGAGACCCACTGATTCTTTAGCCAGCTGTGTCAATTTTATGGTTTTAGTTTCACCGCCAGCCTCAACAGTAACGGATGCGCTCCTGTTAGACAATACGCCGCCATAAGGTTGCACTATCATCGTTAATATTCCGTCACCATACAAAACCCTTGGCAATAAAAATATCCATCCGGTTTGATCTTCCGAGTCATACACTATGGTCGCTTTAGAAGTAACATTGCAATATACGGGAATATTGACTGTATCACCCGCAGCTTCTATCGTAACTTCTTCCCTGCTCAATGTCAAAGAAGGCGATTTTTCTTCATGACATCCTAAAAATATTGTCATTGCTATTAGTGCAATTGCATATAAACTCTTTTTCATACTTATATTATTTAAATTGTTATTATTTAGCACCTTCGCCAGCCTGTAAAGTCCATCCGAAATTTTGATACAGCGGGGACGCCGCAGCATCGCCTCCTCCCGTGATCAGGAAATGTTGAATTGCGATAGGTTCCAGATAATGCGCCATATTCCATCGGTAACCATTGTAAACATGATTGTTATTGAGAATATGGTATGGCGCAAGGTATTTTCCAAACGATGCAGGCGACACATTCTGCCCTTCTATCAAATCACCCAATTGTGACAAGTTCACGTTTTCCCACAAATTGATACCCAATACATGGTATGGATTACTAATCATTTGATCCATCGAACGCCAGCGCTGGACATCCATCGGACGAAATCCTTCAGCCATAAGCTCACAGCGGCGTTCACGACGGATATTAAAGAGCGTTGCATTTATTAACTGACCTCCTGAGTAAGCGCCCCAGTCGGTTTCCGCCTCTTTGTTCATATCTGTCAAACCAATGGTATAATTGTAATCTACGTTGATTTTGGCTCTTTCCCGGATAGCTTTCCAGTACTTATCGGCTGTAGCGTCAATTGAACCGTTTTTTTCGTAAGAAGCTTCCATATAATTCAAATAGGCTTCTACCGCACGGAAAATAATACATCCTGAAGTACATTGATTCTGATTAGACATCGAACCGTCAAAATTCAATCCTTTACGAATCGCGTATCCGGTAGTATATTTCAGAGACTGCGTTGCCGATGTAATATCCGGAAAGGGTTCTACCCTGACTCCCTGTTGTCCGGCTTCATTATGGAAATTATTATCACCTGGTTTCTTAAAGAAAATTTGCGCCCTGTTATCTCTGTCTTTCATAACAGTCATCAGATTGTCGTCACCTGGATATGTACTGCCTGCCGCATAGATCGGCTTACCGTCTGCCATTATAAATGCATCAACCATACTCTTAGTAATACCGTAACCATTGTTTCCTTTAGATTCAAATTCTGAAATCGAATTGACAACATTCAATCCAAGATTATACTGTTTCCAAAGCAAAACTTCCGAATATCCGTTCATATTTACGTCTCCAAACATGTTAAAATAAGGATTTACTGCGTCTGCCGGATTGTTTTGGAATGTTCCAGTGTTGTTTACCAAAGCATACTTGTCTGCCACGACTTTTGATTCATTCATTGCTTGCGTCAGAAAATAATCAATTTCCCGATCAATATCACCCAACGGATAAGCATAGTTGGCATTATAATCTTTTGTTTTTCCCTGCCACCCATTGCCATTCGGCACGAATGCCGTTCCCTTGAAATATTTCAGCCATGTGCCTTCGTAGAGCGCAACCCTTGATTTGAACAGGCGAGCGCAATCTTTATTCAAGCGGTTTTTTCCTCCTGTGGGCGGGTTATCCTGCATCAATTCAATAGCTTTATCCAAATCGGATAAAATAAATCGGGCAACTTCGTTACAGGGAGCGCGTTTACTTGCAGCCTTAAGCGCTTCCAAATTATCGGGTAATGTGGTTTTCACAACAGGGAAATCGCCCAGCGCTTTCAATTTACCAAAATATTCAAATGCCCTGAAAAAATAGGCTTCCCCTACATAATGCCAGATATTCGCATCTACGCCGGTAATAGCGCCGGATTCGATAAGCGGAAGCACTTTGTCAAGAAAATAATTACATCGGTAGATAGTAGGAAACCAGTAGGAGCCGCCTGTTTGTCCTACTTTGTAATAACCTGGAGCAAATATGTCGTTGGGAGTAACAAAAGCCATGTTATCTGTATTGTTATCGTCCTGAAACCGTCCCCAGTCCCATAATCCATGTACGGGAAGAATATTATATAAGTCGGTGGCGTATGACGCTATGTTAGCTTCGGTTGTTAAATATTGCTCAGGCGTCAGACTTGATAGCGGTTCTTTATCAAGGAAATCGTTACAGGCACAGAATAAAATCGCCTGAAAACAGACTGTGATGATTGTTTTAAAATATATTTTTTTCATGATTACTGAAATTAAAATGAAACATTGATACCAAAAGAATAAGTTTTAGATAACGGATAAACGTTTCCAAGAGAGTTTCCGTCAATAGTTTCCGGATCAAATATGGTTGTCATATTTGTCCATGTAACCAGATTTTCGCCGGAAACAAAGAGACGTAATTTACCGATACCTATTTTTCCTGTTAAAACAGGCGGCAATGTATAGCCGATCTGAAGATTTTTTATTCGCATGTATGCGGCATTTTGAACCCAGCGGGTTTGATGTTGCATATTTTTATCTGTTCCCCAAAGCGGGCGTGTATAATAAGAATCCAAATTCAAGCCGAGAGGATGATTCGGATCGTCCCTGAAATAGTCTTCATGTTGCGTCAGTCCCATAGATTGCCAGCGATCCCACGAACAACCAAAAAAATAACGGCTGCTTTGGAGATAATCACGTTTGCCAGTACCTTGTAAGAATATGCGAAAATCAAAACCTTTCCAGTCGGCGGCAATATCGAAGCCAAAATTGTATCGAGGCGTTGCGTTGCCAATAATTCTCTTATCGCCATGATCTTCAAGCGTGCCTGCGCCACCGTCAATTTTGCCGTCTCCGTTAATATCGCGATACATAATATCTCCCGCCTGCCAGTCCGATCCCAGATTACTTTGTCCTCCATCGGGGAGTGAAGACAGGTGTACATTCATTTCTTCCTGCGTTTTAGCAATGCCAACAGTTTCATATCCCCAGAAATCTCCCCATTTCATACCTTCGTAATAATTGTAGATATTTCCCGAAGGATTTGAATACCTGGTAATTACCGCCTGCGCATCCGACAAAACGAAGCGCACGCTGTAATTCAGTTCATTCATTATCCGGTCGCGCCACATCAATTCCAGTTCAAAACCTTCGGTTTTCAGGTCGGTGTTGTTGGTAACAGGCACAGAGGTTCCCAAAATTACCGGTAATTCATCCGCAGGACCCACCATATTTAACGTTTTACGGACAAAATAGTCGAATGAACCAGTCAGTCGATGATTCAATGCGGCGAAATCCAAACCAATATTTGACGACCGGATTTCTTCCCATGTCAACGATGTACTGATTAATCCCGGCGCCCACGAAATATTTGGTTTGGCATTATTTATCAGCCACGAACCCGATGCCGTGCCATATCCCATTGAAGTATATGTCGGATAAATAGACGTTGTATTCTGATTCCCTAACGAACCATAAGAAGTGCGGAATTTCAAGGTGTTTATTTGACGGGCTAAAGGTCGGAAAAACTCTTCCTTTGCTACATTCCAACCCAAAGAGAAAGACGGAAAGAATCCCCAGCGGTTATCCCTGCGGAAACGCGAACTGCCATCATAACGCAGATTAGCTTCAACCAAGTATTTTTCCATATAGTTATAATTTAAACGTCCGAAAACACCGGCAGTAGCCCAGCTGTTGTAGCCACCGGAAACGCCCGGCGGAACAGCTATATTATTCCTGTCCATTCCTGAAGCCGTATTTATCGTTGGAATATCAGGAACCATAATACCAGCTCTCCAAGCTGACAAGTTCCTGTAATCACTGTTTTCAGCCTGAAAACCAGCCAATACTTTTACATAATGTTTATAAGCAAACGTCTTTTCATAATCACTGTACAGATTGACATTAAAGTAGTCGCTTTTGTTTGCGCTTTCTGTAACTGAATTTTGATACCATAAATTTCCTTGTCGAACGCCATCTACTTGCATTTGCCAGTAAGTAAGCCAATCCTCATGATTGAAATTAGAATTATATCTGTAACTTAAGTCTCCTATTATTTGCCACATTTTCAATGGTTCCAATGTAACGGTAACTTGTTGTAAAGCCGTAGATGTTTGGTTTTTTGTTTGTCCTCCATGATCCATACCCAAAACGTGATCGTTAAACAGGAATCCATTGGGGTCATAAAGGGGACCGATAGGCCATGATTGCCGTCCGATTTCTTGAAACCAGTCATTACTCATTCTTGATGGTTGATGATAATCCATGCGAATAAAACGAGCATTGTAGTTGATGCGAGCATAAGGAGATAATTGCGCTTCGAACTTTCCGGAAACATTATAGCGTTTCAAACCGTCGCCTCCCCAGTTCATTCTGCCGCCATCGTTTAAATAATTTGCTGAAGCGTAATAGTTCATTTTGTCGTTACCGCCCGAAACACTAATATTGTGTTCTTGCGACTTGGTAACATCTTTATAAAAGACGTCATAATAATCAATATTATCATTGGCTAATTCATAACCGTTACTCCATGTAATACCATTAACACCCCCATTAGGAACCGTATTATAGGAAATTTTTCCAGCCATATAATCTTTTATACGCTGCATTTGCTCAGGTCCTATCACATCACCCCAACCGGCAGCATGAGACGACTCGTTAAAGTAGTTCGCCCAAGTATATGAATCCATTTCCTGAGGCATATTGATAGCCGTACTGTAACGGAAACTGTTGCTGTAATTCACAACAACCTTTCCCTGTTTTCCTTTTTTTGTCGTCACTAAAATTACACCGAAGGGCGCCCTGGAACCATAAATTGAAGACGCAGCAACATCTTTCAACACAGATATATTTTCAATATCCTGAGGATTGATAGAATGTAAATCGCCTTCCACTCCATCAATAAGGATTAATGCCGAACCGGAAGAACCTTGTCCGATTGTTGCCAAACCGCGTATGCTGATTCCAGCCTTTGTATTCAAACGTCCATCGTTCTGAGATATAAGAAGTCCTGGAATTTGACCCTGCAAAGCTTGTACCGCATTTTGTACAGGGACGTCTTTAAACGCTTTGGAATCAATCGTTCCAACAGCTCCTGTCAGATTTACCTTTTTCTG
>JAIRPX010000131.1 GCA_031256775.1 Dysgonamonadaceae bacterium | reverse complement strand
AATTAGTATCAATCTTTGTGTCTGTTTTAGACATAATTGTTTTTTTTATTTCATCTGTGTCAATATATGCCTTTTATTTTTTGACTAAGTGCAATAAAATACATTTACCTTTGTACGGTTTTATTTTTTGACTAATTTAACTGAAAATTTAAACCTCAGTTTGGATTAAGTCTTTTAATTAAATATTATGTTTGGAAAATATATAAAAAGTGTGATTTTTCTTGTTATAGTCCCCTTTTTTCAAGGACATGCTCAAGGTGAAATAGAAAAAATAACTACCCCCGTCTTCAGCATCAATAATAATTTGCTCTACAGCGCTACCACTAATATCAATCTGGGAATTGAGTTCAGACTTGACAGGGATTTTACTTTAAAAATTCCTGTTGTTTACAACCCCTGGACATTTGAAGATAACAAAAAAATCAGTTTTATCCTTACTCAGCCTGAGTTGCGCTGGTGGTTTTGCGAACCATTCTTCGGACATTTCATGGGCTTTAACGTTGATTACGCATTCTTTAATACAGGAGGCATCGGAACTGATTATATGAAGCACCACCGTTTCGAAGGCAATCTCTACGGCGCAGGACTGTCTTATGGATACCAGTTTTATTTGGGAAAACGCTGGAATCTCGAAATGTCGATAGGGGCTGGTTATGCATATTTAGACTATGATGTTTATTATTGCGAATCTTGCGGGGAATTTATCAAGAAAGAAACAAAACATTATATTGGCTTGAAACAGGTCGGAATTTCTTTAATTTACATCATCAAATAAGTTATGTTTAATAAAAATCATATACAATTATTAGCTATTCTGCTTGTATTCATCTACACTTCAAGCATTTATGGACAAGATAGATTGCTTGATTGCGTCGTAGTTGAAAATAACAGGTCAAAAATAACAAATCAAACAGTAACAATTGATTTTGATATTGTATTTAAAAACACAAAAATGCCTTCGCTCGAACAATTGACGCTGACGCCAAAATTAGTTGCTCCAGGCATGAACTCGCTGAAACTGAAACCGGTTATTGTTAATGGATCGAAGCGCGATAAACTTTATAAGCGGTCGCTATGGCTGAATGATAAAACAGCAAACGATCCCGAAATATATTCTGCCGTTGTTCTTAAAAAGAACCAGGATGTTTCAATACATTATGTTATTGAAACGCCTTTGAACCCTTGGATGAAAGATGCGCGGATTATGCTGGTCAAAGATCTTTGCGGATGTAGCGGATACGGACGGGATTATGAGGAGAGTTTAATTGCAAGCAATATCAATTTTGGTAATTTTGCAGTCAATTTCACCGATCCGCCTCGCGAATCGCCCAAAAAACGTCATGAAAATGGACAGGCTTTTTTGATTTATAACGTTGGAAAATGGGATATTATGCCGGAACTCTATGAAAACAGTAAAGAATTGAAAAAAATTGAAAACAGCTGGAATTTCGTTAGTGAAGAACCTACTGCCGTTATTACTGCTATAACTATTAAATCATACGCATCGCCTGAAGGTCCGTATGAAAACAATCTCGAACTGTCGAAAAAACGGGCGGAATCCCTGCGAACATATCTGCAAACGTTTTACAAAATAACGCCGCACCTTCTATCTTCAAACGGTTTCGGCGAAGACTGGGAAACCCTGTATAAATTAGTAGAAAAGGATACAAAAATAACTCATAAAAATGAAGTACTCCATATTATAAAGTCGGTAGGAATTTTTGACGGCAGGGAAAAACAGTTGATCGACCTCGCCGGAGGACAGCCATATCGATATATGCTGGATATTCTATTCCCCTTCCTGCGACGTTCTGATTATGAAATAAGCTATGAAGTGCCGGAATTTACGGTGGAAAAGGGAAAAGAACTTCTGCGCACGAAACCGCAAATGTTGAGCCTGAAGGAAATGTATGTAATAGCAAATACATACGAGAAAGGCAGTAACGAATTTGTCGAATTGTTTAATATTGCATACCGCGTTTTTCCTTACGACAAATACGCTAATTTGAACGTTGCCGCATCAATGCTGCTGAGGAATGATTTCAAAGCTGCGGAAGAAATTCTTAAAAATTATAAGGATGAACCCGAATCATGGAATAATTTAGGCATTGTTTACATGCAACAGAATAATTTTGAAGAAGCTGAAAAAATCCTGCAAAAAGCTCTAAAACAGGGTATAAAGGAAGCTGAATACAACCTGGCAACGTTGCAGGAAATAAAGCAGGTTTATGCAAAGTATAATCAGGAATGAAGATATTTTGAAAATTTGGTAAGTAAATATTTATATGATGAAAAATATATATAAAAGCATAAAAATTAACGCATTGAAACAAACAATGCTTGTGTGCGCAAGCGGAATGATTTTGCTTGCATCAGGTTGTAGTTCTACTGATGAAGATAAATTGGTTGACGGGAAAAAAAAGGGAGAACCTACATTTTTTACAATGAATATGGAACTTTCGGGGGTAGCTTCCTCTCGCTTTCGCGCCGGAGGCGACATATATTCCACTGAAAAGGAAATCAAAATCGACACGGTTGACGTATTTCTCTATAATGAATCTGGATTTTGCGACTCTCACGTGGCTGTTCCCGGAAATGAGTTCACTCTTGAAGGTGGCGTTTACAAAACAAATAACAGAATCCCCGCAGCTACAGGCAACAAAAAAATATTTGTTACAGCAAACCTGCCTGCATCCCTCGTGGGAAAACTGGAAAATGGAATGTTAAACGAGGCTACGCAGGTAGCCCAAACTTTGCGACTTGGCGATTTAGTGAAATCAGGTTCAATTATAATGACCAGCGAACCTGTTGCGTGCGAATTACTGGCATCAAACATGGCTAACGAAAATGTACTTACAATTCCTATTAAACGCATGACGGCAAAAATCACAGTCGAGAAATCGCCTTCGCTGATATTTGGCGGCGTTTCAGGAAAAACGGAAAACCTGTTGTTCGCGGTGGCAAACTTCAACGAGCGTTCATTTTTGTCGCAACGTTCTGATCTTCACGACCCAAACTGGGCTGAAGCGGATTTCAATCCCAATGAATTTTATCCAAGATACGACGAAAACGACGACTCGCGATATTCGTATGTCGCCGTAAATAATGCAAATATCCCCAATATAGCTGCCTACAATACGTTGTACGCCGCCGAAAATACTTCGGAACTTCACCGTAAAAAAGAAATTACGCGGATACTGGTACGTGCAACATTTATACCTGATCTGGCGGTAGTTAAGGAGGGTGATAATTTCGTAAGCAAGCAAACATCCAGTATGGGAATTACATCGCCAACCGATTTCTGGGTGGTTGCGCTCTTCAATCCTCAACGGGAGTTATACTTCTTTTACACATACAGTTATGCCGCCGACTTTGCTTTGGCGCACCAGATTCCCGTAAACGAAGAAAATATTATTCACTATATTGGCGGGAAATGCTACTGGGATATATTCCTGAACGGAAGCAACCAATGGGACGTGCTGCGAAACGATTATTACAAGTGCATCATAAACCGTATCATGTCGCCAGGAAGAGCTTTGCCTGCTGTACCTGATCCGGATGAAAAGCCTGATGCGGAAACCTCAATAGACGCAAGTATCAGCATAACACCATGGACGCTGATTACAGGTGGATACGAATTAACACCATAACGTTAAATATCTTATTTATGAAAAGTATAACTATTTATATCGGAACTATTGCTTGCCTGGCGATTTTTTTGCAGTCGTGCATAAAAGAAGACATAAGCGGCTGCCCTGCAAATCTGTTCGTTATGTTCAGTTATGATGAGTCTGCCGAAAAAAACTGGAGTATGGACGAATGGAATAAGACTACGATATTCGTTTTCGACGAAAATGAACATCTTATATCTTTCTGGTCGCCGGAAGAAGCGCCGGAACTGAATAAAAAATATGCTGCAGATTTCAATTTACCGGCAGGGAAATACAATTTTGTGGCATGGTCGAATCTCTCGTCGCCATATTTACTCCTTCCCGATTTGGAACGAGAAACATACACTAAAATGCCAAAAACAAAGGCTATGGTGGCTATGGATATAACTTCCGACAGCACGGTTGATGAAACTGTAATGAAATTGCCATTGCTGCTATATGGTCATAATAACGCGGAGTTGGAGCCTCTAAGCAATAACCTGATTGTCATACCGCTGACGCAAAATACAAACCGGCTAAGTATTACGATAGCAGGTCTTCCGAGAACCGACGACCAGTATCGCTTTACTGTTGTCGATAATAACAATGTTTACAGTTTCGACAATCAAATTATGCCTTCAAACAAATTTGCATATACTGTTGATGCTGTTTATCCTGCTAATTCAGACGAACTTTACGCTAAAATAGACATTTTGAAATTAGACGCAAACCGCTCACCTGCATTAACAGTCGTAAACGTTACAACAAATGAGCAGATATTCCCTACCCCATACTGGACTGATAATAATATTGTCAGCCTGATTACAAGCATATATTCATCAAATGACTTTTCAAAAAAGCATAATTACGATATTCGAATAACAATAGATCCGAATAACGGGGAAAATATTCAAATAAGTATAAATGGATGGGCGTTACAGATAGAACCGGATATTAATTTAACGCCTTAATTGATAGGGATATAAAAATACATATAACAATGAAATATTTAATAATCAAATAAAATATAATGATGACATGAAAAAGGTACTGCAATTTGTATTGCTTACATTATCCGTATTAACGACTCTTGGCTCATGTAGCGACGAGACGTTCATCGAATCGAAGCCCGGCGACGCTGAAGGCGAAATAGAAACTGCTTTTTCAATTAAACTTATGGATAACAGCCAGGTAAAGCTGCGGTCGCTTGGAACAAACGAAGAAAATACTGTAGAACGTATTGATGTATTGGCTTTCAGGAGACATCCGTCTGATCCTGATAAAATTATTTTTGACTATTATACAGAAGGTTATGCCGTAAGCGATAATGGTTTTTCAGCAAAAGTGTATATTCGCAACTATGAGCAGCTGTTTGTTGTTGCCGCAAATGTTCCGGCAAATATGATAAAAGAACTGTTCGACGAATCGTGGGCGGGCGTGGAAAAAGACGAAATACTTTCACGTATAATATACTATTTCCCGCAAAATAATGGCTGGAAAAAAGATTCTTATGCAAAACTCCCAATGTCGGGCGAAAGCGAATGGACAACCATCGGCATAGAAAGCAAGAAAATCCAAAATACTGTAACGCTTTTGCGGATGGTTGCAAAAGTCAACGTCATGATCGACGACCAGAAAATTGAAACGCTGGGAAACAAATTCAAATTAGACGTAGTGTATCTTTACAAACCAAACACATGCGGAAAGGTTATGCCTGCGGCTGAAAATATGGAAGGAATAAAGGTCATTGCGCCAACTGTTCCCGACAGCGCAGGACAGGTACATTCAATCAGGTTTGAGAACGACGGCGAATCGCCAAGTATCAAAGATGTTGCAATTTGCGGGGGAATTTATACATTTGAAGTCGAAAACAGCAAGAACTACAATAATCCACTGTCGGCAACGTCATTAGTAATCGGCGGGCGATACGGCGAAGGAAACATGACGGATACTACATATTACCGCCTTGATTTTTTCAATACAGATAAAAATGGTTTTGTAGATATTCTTCGGAATCACCAGTATGACGTCCGTATCCTTGACGTTAACGGAAGCGGTCACGCTACTCCCGATGAGGCATATAACACACGTCAATCCGATGTGACAATAAATGTTACATCATGGGAAATGGTTGATTCTGAAACGCACATAGTATTTATGGGACAACACTATCTGGCTGTAAGCAAGGATGAATTTAAGTTTTCAAGAATGGCGTATGACAGGGAATATGAAAACAATGTATTTTATATAAAAACAAACTACCCCGACGGCTGGAGTATTGATTCCATCTACGATCCCTACACACATCAAAAGATTAACTGGTTGCATATTGTAATAGTTCCATCTCCTATTCCAAGAAATATAGGTGAACATAAAGTGTTGCTGCACCTTGACCCAAACGAAACAAGCGCAGAGCGGGAAGCTGTTTTTGATATTCGCGCAGGTGCTTTGAAATTTTCGGTGGACGTAATACAGACATTGGTGGAACCTGTTACAATAGATTTATTTCGCGATGAGTACAATCTATATAATACGGATACTATTTCTCCTGATACTACTGTTATTTTTCCATCGTTGCCAAATAACACTCCGTCATCGGGTTTGCGTTCATTTCATCTGCGATGGCGACCTAAAAGATCCGTGATGGTACGTTACATGAAGCCTGCGGACGGCTGGACAATATTCCAGCCTGCGGAATCAGGTTATATGACACAGCTGGTTGACAACACTGAAAGTACTCGCAATTTTGCCGTTTACACGTTCAGTAAAACGTGGAACGCAAGCGAATCGTTGCAAGCTGTTGTGACAGAAGAAAATCCTTTTCCTGAAAAACGCTCATGGGCTGAATATAGCGTAACGAATGGAATTGAAACGATAAACAAACAATATCTTTTCAGGCTGGTTTGGTATAATGTGAAAATAATTGATAAAAAAACCATGTATGGTTTTGGTATTACTCATACATTTACAGTACGTTCTAACAATACCTGGTGGATAGATAATATTATTGATAATGATAATATTATCACAAACAAAGCGGAATTGAGAAATATGCAAAATTACCATACTGGCGGACATGGATATTTATCAAACTATACGGTATCTTTCAAATTGATTGAATACGATTCCAACAAAATTTACAAAGAGGCATCAATCATCGTCGCCACCGATGACGGCTTTGAAACGGGCGACTTCCGCAGAGATACATTAAGATTTAGAATTAACTGATGCTATATTAACATAGGTTTTATTTTGTGCATACATGCATACTTCATAAGATTGTTTTTTGAATGGTGGGTTGTTCTGAATTGTTTCAGGGCAACTCCTTTTTTTAAACGGAGACACCGTAGCGCGAAAGCATGAAAGCGAATCTTCTGCAAAACCTTGTGTTTTGCGAGAAGGCGCGTAGCGCCAGTATCTTTGTAGCCGTGTGCGTAAGCGCACGGTAAAGATGTACGGAATATAAACAGAGCAGCGTAGCTGCGATACCTTAAT
>JAIRPX010000088.1 GCA_031256775.1 Dysgonamonadaceae bacterium | reverse complement strand
AGGCTTTGGCAGTTATTATGGCGAACATCGCAAGATAACGCTGCAAAACGGCGTGAACCCAAACCTGAACGCGAGTGTGCGCGAGGCTTATTTTGGGGCGTTGCCGGAGATTAGGATTCGCATGGCTAACGCCGTTACCGGTATATCCCTCGACAAAACGGCAGCAGAACTGAATGTTGGCGAAACCCTGCAGCTCGTTGCCACTGTTTCGCCTGCCGATGCAATAAATAAGAACGTAACATGGAGAAGTAGTAGCGAAGCGATAGCAACAGTTTCTGACGACGGACTGGTAACGGCTGTTGCCGCAGGCGTTGCCGTTGTTACGGCGAGATCGGAAAGCGGAGGGTTTGAGGCTGAATGTCGGATTACGGTCAGCGACCTAAACGGAATGGGCGAATTGAATATGCGTTACTCTGTTTATCCCAATCCGTTTGCAGATTACATCGTCGTAAGTGCAATAGCCGGAGGGCAGGCAACAATTTACGATTTATCGGGTCAAACAGTGTTGTCCACAAATGTGAAAGCAGGCAGTAACAGGATTGAAACTTCGGCTTTGGGCAAAGGAGTTTACATTCTGAGAATCGGATTAAAAACAGTGAAACTTGTAAAGTAATCGAATAAATCATTATGGAAGGTCGGTTTTCTTTTATACTTTACGTGGTTTAATTTTATGCATCGTCATTGCGAGCGTTAACTAAGCAATCCAGTTGTAAATAAATAGATTACTGGATTGCTTCAGGCTTCGCCTTCGCCTTCGCAATGACGTTGCAAAAAAACATGCCAAGCAGAGTATAATCAGGAAACCGACCTTATTATTTATAATCTAAGCGTGTAACTGCCGGTTTCGCCTAAATAAAAATTTATAATTCAGGCGATTTTTTGCGAGTTCATCTTTTTTAAAATCAAAGGCTTTCATCCAGTATTTTTCCGACTGTTCAACCCAATTACAATATTCGTTATTTTTTTTATATTCAGGGATATAGTTTAAAACAAGTTCTATGTCGAAATAGTTGGCTACGACTCCGGCGCCAGTCAAAGATGCTTCATGTGCATTACATGCCTGTTCTATATGAGTAGGCACCATCAAAGTCGGTTTTCCCATATACATAGCTTCACAAACCGATTCAAAACCAGCCGTTGTTGCATAAGCTTTGCATCCAGCCATATATTCAACAAACTTCTTGTCGTTCAAGCGATGAAAAGTTAAATGTTCATTTATAACCGTTTCTTCTCCTGCTCCTTTTCTATCCCAGAAAAAGTGCATATTGACGTCCGGATGTTTTTTTTGAAAAGCGATAATGTCATCTGCATAAGCGTCATTCAAAATATAGCCATGCAGATAATTGCCCCTGCTTACTTGAATATCTAGAATTTCTTTTCGCAACAAAGGCGGTACGATTACCATATTGCTCAAATCATCGTTTTCATGCTTAATTAACGACAATGCAAACACACGGGAAGCTCCGAAACAGGTGAAACGAGTGAAAAATTCCAGCATTTTCAATTCGGTTATATTTTGGGTAGGAAATTTATAGTTCGGATGAAGAAATAAATATTGATGCGCAATACTGACATAAGGGGTTTTAGGTGGCAAACAGATGTAGCTAAGACCGGTTAATAACTCATAAAAATTAACAACAACATCTGCGTCTGATTTTCTTATCATCTTTCGTATGAAAGCAATGCTTCGAAAATAAAGAGCGGCTTTAAGGAAGTTATAAAAAATGCTTTCCCAAATATTATCTTTCCTGTTTTTACAGTTAGAAATAAAATTAGGGCTGTTGAAGCGATATATTGGTATATTCATATTTTTTGAGAAGAAATCGGGCAATTCGCGCCTTTTACTTTTCCCGACCAGAGCGCCCACAACCTCATGCCCGTTTCTTGCAAGCATATCTTTCAGGGCTATTGATTGTGTCAGATGTCCCCGTCCTTCACCTTGAATTATAAATAAGAATTTCATTCAAAATCAGCATTTTTTTCAGTACAAAAATAATTCATTTCCACGAAATAAAAAAAATACAGGTAAATATTTCATTTATTCTTATAAATGATTTACTTTTGCACTCCAAAAATAAATAAGAAAATAAACACAAAGCAACAATGGCAAAAAAGTCAAAAATTACAGAGCCTACGCAAATAGAACAAAACGTAGGCGAAATTCTTTCTAAAACAGATAAGTTTATTGAATCTCATCTGAAGCAAATCATCACTGTTGTAGGGGTTGTTATAATCCTGATTATCGCAATTATAAGTATTCGCCATACTTATTACATACCAAAAGAAAAAGAAGCTCAGTCTCTTTTGTTTCAAGGCGAAAGATATTTTGCTTCCCAGCAGTGGGATTTTGCCTTAAATGGTGATACGCTTAGTTATGCAGGTTTTTTAGATGTAGTTGATAATTACGGTTTTACGAAAAGCGGGAATTTGGCAAAAGCTTACTCCGGTATTTGTTATTATCATTTAGGCGATTATGAATCGGCTCTTAAATACCTGGAAGGATACAAGCAAAAAGATAAAATCCTTGCTTCGACTGTTACAGGTTTAATTGGCGATACTTATGCACAGATGGAACAAACCGACAAAGCTATTTCGCATTTCAAAAAAGCGGCGTCGATGGCTAACAGCGCTTCTATCAGTCCTGTATATCTGAAAAAAATGGCTATAGCTTACGAAAGCCAGAATAAGTATAATGACGCGCTGGATGCTTATAATACGATTAAAACAAAGTATCCTGAATCGCAGGAAGCAGAAAGTATTGAAAAATATATTGTCAGGGCAAAAAGTTTTATTAAGTAAAGATGGCTACCAGTTATCATAATTTGTCTGAATATGATGCAAATCTTATTCCGGATGCGAGTGACATGCGTTTTGCCGTTGTCGTATCGGAATGGAATTTATCCATAACGGGCGCCTTGTGCAATGGAGCTTGTGATACTCTGATTAAACATGGCGCAAAACCTGAAAATATTACAGTAATTTATGTGCCTGGAAGTTTTGAATTGATTTACGGCGCTAAAACGGCTGCAAAAAAATTGAGACCTGATGCTGTTATCGGTTTGGGTTGTGTAGTAAGGGGTGGAACTCCGCATTTTGATTATGTATGTTCGGGGGTAACTCAAGGATTTGCACAATTAAATGCTGAAGAAGATATTCCTTTTATTTTCGGGCTGTTAACTACCGATAATATGGAACAGTCTATCGACAGATCAGGTGGAAAATTTGGTAACAAAGGCGTTGAAGCAGCAATAACGGCAATAAAAATGGCTAATTATGCTTTGACTTTCAAATAATTTTATTACCTTTGCACCGGTTTTTTAAGGGTAGTTACCAGAGTGGCCAAATGGGGCTGACTGTAACTCAGCTGGCTTACGCCTTCGGTGGTTCGAATCCATCACTGCCCACTATAAAAACTAAAAGTTAAAAACTAAACGGGTTGTTAAAACTTTAGTTATTAGTTTAACAAGCGGAAGTAGCTCAGTCGATAGAGCATTAGCCTTCCAAGCTGATTGTCGCGGGTTTGAGTCCCGTCTTCCGCTCCGAAGTTAAAATTTGTACATTGTTTGTAATTCAGTTAATTAAGGAGTAGTAGAAAGCTATTATTCCTTTTTTATTTTTTAAATTAGCAAAAAAAAATTGTAGAAATATAATTAATTCATTATATTTGCAGCATGAAAGAAGAATTATCTCCATTTTCTTGTATTTAATTTTTAGATATGAATAAAATACGTGTGATTATCAATCCAGTTTCAGGAACTGTTTCCAAAAGAAACCTACCTCTTTTTATCAAGAAAATTTTTGAAACCCATTCTTTTCAGGCGGAAATTATTTGCACACAGTATCCCGGACATGCTTCCGAACTAACGCGGGAAGCATTGGATAAAGGAATAAAATATATCGTTGCGGCAGGAGGTGACGGTACTATTAACGAAGTCGGAAAAGCAATGATACATTCTACTTCCGTTCTGGGGATTATCCCGATAGGCTCAGGAAATGGGCTGGCTCGCGATTTGGGTATTCCTATGAATATAAAAAAAGCGATAGAAGTGATTATAAAAGCGCAAACTATTACTATTGATTACTGCAAAGCGAATGATTATATTTTTTTCTGCACCTGCGGCGTTGGATTTGATGCGATAGTAAGCGAAAAATTTTCGGAAGGGAAAAGGCGAGGCTCTATTTCTTATGCCAAAAGCGCTATTTCGGAATATCTGAAATTCAGACCTGACATTTATGAAATTACACTTGATGACGGTACGGTTGTAAAGGAAAAAGCATTTTTGATGACCTGCGCCAATGCTTCCCAGTATGGAAATAATGCCTATATAGCTCCCAGCGCTAATATACAGGATGGTCTGATGGATATTGTGATGCTTGCTCCATTGCACCCATTAGATGTGGGACCGCTTACATTTCAGTTATTTACACGCCAAATCAATCATAACCAGCGATTCAGTCATTATCGTTCTCAAAAAGTCAGTATTAAGCGAAGCCAATCCGGACCCATGCATGTTGACGGAGAGCCGCTTCATGCTGGAACAGAAATATTTATCGAAACTATTCCTGCCGGTTTACATGTTATCGTTCCTTCAAAAGCAAAACTAATGTAAGAAATTGGAATGGAAAAACCGTCAGATTTAAAAAAAGATCAAGCATTTTCAATAGTGAAACGACTGAATAGCTTCAAATACGCATTTAATGGATTGAAAATTCTTATTAAGGAAGAACATAACTCGCGTATTCATCTTTTTGCTGCAATAATAGCAATTATTTCAGGTTTTATTTTTCATATATCTGAATATGAATGGATTGCAGTGATTTTATGTATTGCTGCAGTATTTGCACTTGAAATTATTAATTCAGCTGTTGAAAATATTGCAGATTTTGTTTCGCCTGAAAAACACGATAAAATAAAGAAAATAAAAGACTTATCTGCTGCAGCTGTGCTTATTGTAGCTGTTGCTTCGACAATTACAGGTCTGATAATTTTTTTACCAAAACTGTAATTCCTAAGTTACTAATATCTCTCGGTACAACCTTTGATATTGTTGCGTCGGCGACATTAGTTTTTCAGTCCCATGTCTTTTTTAGCAATAGCTCCGACATCTTAGCTTTTGTCATTTCATTTGAATCATTCCTGTAGTATAAATAAAGTGAAAGTAAATCAACATATCTGTTGCGACTTAATAATTTGGGATTGTATTTCCACACTTCTATTAGCATATCGCCTTCTACTTCATCAATATATTCCCAGTAATTTTCTTCTTTTAATTTTTCAAATTCAGGTTTATATATAGCATAAACATTTTGTTCTTCCGAAAAAGGCATGGAACTGTAGTAAATTAAAGCAGCAGTAGCGGACAGATGAAGAGGCAATTCATTATTGTTCACATAAAATGCCTTATAAACAGGCGATTGCATTTGTTTTTCCACCGATCGCCATAATTGCCACCTGTTTTTTTCAAATACGAAGCGTTTTTCTTTTGTTCCGTCAATTTTGCATATATCTTTCATTTGCAGTTCATTTGCAATTTTAGTAATGGTTTTGGGCGAATAACCCAGTTTTTTTGCAATTTCTTTAAAAGAAAACGATTCCAGATATTCCATTTGCAAATGATAAAGTAACAAGAATTGTGCGGATGGTGATAAAAACTCAGAAAAAATTCCTACATTGGGAATGGATTCTTTCAAATCAATCAGTAATTCAGGCAAATACAGGCGTCCTGATGGAACTATGAAATTCACCTTTTCCTGGATCAGACGTTTTCTGAACAGTGGAGATTGAGTATCCATTAGCGCAACGACTTTCATTCCAAGATTTTTTGAAATAATTTGAAAATGTTTTTTGAGCTGAAGCGCTGTTTTATGAGTGTCATTTTTACTGAATAAAAGAAGAAATTTGTGATCTTCTATATCCATTGTGTAATAAAAATCGCTTTGCCGCAGATATAGAGGCAATTCTCTTAGTTTAGCGTCCGGAAGTTTTTCTATACTGACATTGAATCCAAGCGTGTCATTTAGATAGTTCAAAAGTTTTTGCTTATAATTATTGTTCATCTTTATAATTTCTTACATTAAGTAATTTTGCAAAGGTACAGCGTTTTTTTTATTACAAAAAAAAATATGTAAATTTACCCGTATATTTGTCATTCTAAAAAAAAACGTTTAATTTTGCTGCCTCAATTTGAATGTAAAATCGGTTTTTATGGCAAATAGAGAAAGAATTACTCCTGATTACATCTTTGAGGCGAGTTGGGAAGTGTGTAATAAGCTGGGAGGAATTTACACTGTTTTATCTACTAAAGCGAAAACGCTTCAGGACAGATTTCCGGATCGTATTATTTTTATAGGTCCTGATTTGTGGCAAGGGATTGATAATCCCGATTTTATTGAAGACGACGCTATCCTGAAAGAGTGGAAAAAACAGGCTTCTGAAAAGGAAAAACTGAAAATCAGGACGGGGCGCTGGAATGTTCCAGGTAAGCCGGTTGTCGTTTTAGCTGATTTTCAGGCTTATTTTAAAGTAAAAGACGGATTCTATTTCCGGATGTGGGAAAAATTTGGAGTAGATTCGTTACATGCCTACGGCGATTACGACGAATCGTGCATGTTTGCATATTCTGCCGGATTAGTTATAGAAAGTTTATATAATTATCTGAAATTAAACGATAAAAAAGTAGTGGCGCATCTCAACGAGTGGATGCTGGGCATGGCTCTCCTCTATCTGAAAGATCGCCTGCCGTCGATAGCTACCGTTTTCACCACTCATGCAACATCTATTGGACGATCTATATGCGGCAACAATAAGCCTTTATATGCTTATTTCGATAGCTACAACGGCGACCTGATGGCTAAGGAACTGAATATGGAAGCAAAACATTCGATAGAAAAACAGGCTGCATTTTATGCCGACTGTTTTACAACCGTGAGTGAATTGACAGCTAAGGAATGTGGCTTATTGCTTGAAAAACAGCCGGATATTGTTACTCCAAATGGATTTGAATCGAATTTTGTACCCAAAGAAAAAGAATTTGACAAAAAAAGAAAAGCCGCCCGCCAGATGCTGATTCAAGTTGCCGAAGCTCTTACCGGCAGCCAAATAGATGAAAATGCTTTCCTGCTGGCTACTTGTGGTCGCTACGAATATAAGAATAAAGGAATTGATATTTTTATCGAAGCTTTGAACCGCGTCTGCAAGGAACGCCCTAATAAGCAGATAATTGCATATATTTTATCTCCTGCTCACATAAGCGGGGCAAGAGAAGATTTACAGAATCGTTTGAAAGCAAATGAAAAAAAGGAATTACCTC
This sequence comes from Dysgonamonadaceae bacterium, assembly GCA_031256775.1. GTDB lineage: Bacteria > Bacteroidota > Bacteroidia > Bacteroidales > Azobacteroidaceae > Azobacteroides. Next base: position 19,954 of record JAIRPX010000088.1, on the reverse strand, counting down.
TCGTCAATCCATTCTACACGCACAATCTATGCTATCCTGAGCATGATAAAGTTTGCGGTTATTTAAATTATTTGAATTTTATGAATCAAGACAATATTGATGTTAAAATAATTTTTGTACCCTCTTATCTGAATGGCGACGACGGAATATTTGATTTATCGTATTACGATTTGCTTATAGGACTGGATTTAACTGTATTCCCTTCTTATTATGAGCCTTGGGGATACACGCCTTTGGAAAGTGTCGCATTTTCCATTCCAACCGTTACCACTAATCTGGCAGGATTCGGTTTATGGGCAAAAAATGAGATAGAAAATAACTCCAATTTCAGCGACAGCGTTGAAATTATAGAAAGGACGGATGATAACTATTTTGAAGCCGCTGAATTAATAAAGGAAAGCATACTGAAATATGCAACAGAAATGGATTCCAAACAAATCAGGAAAGCAAAAAATGCAGCGCAACTATTATCAAGAGAAGCGTCGTGGACGTATTTTATAGAATATTGCCTGGACGCATACAATATAGCTTTATCTAAGAAATAACATATAAATTAATAAAACAGATATGAAAATTAAAGCAAGCAGTGCAAATGAACCTGCATGGATAGAAAGTTCTATTCGTTCCAGGCTGCCGGGCGAATTAAAAGTCTTAGACGAAATTGCCCACAATATATGGTGGTGCTGGAACTACGAAGCAACCGAACTATTTGCAAATATCGACAGGGAATTGTGGAATAAAACGGAAGGAAATCCGGTTTTATTTCTGCAACGCCTTTCATCCAGCCATCTGGAAGCAATTACGCAGGACAAATCGCTGATGAGCATGATCAATAATGTTTACAGCAAATTCAAGGCGTATATGCAAGAACCTAAACGAACAGATGTTCCATCTATCGCCTACTTCAGTATGGAATATGGTTTAGTGAATATCCTGAAAATTTATTCGGGAGGTTTGGGCGTACTGGCAGGCGATTATATCAAGGAAGCCAGCGATATTAACGTCGATCTGACGGCTATCGGTTTCCTTTACCGTTATGGCTATTTTACGCAATCCCTGTCAATGGAAGGACAACAGGTTGCCAATTACGAGCCTCAACGGTTTGACCAGCTGCCAATTGAACAGGTGCTGGACGAAAACCGAAAGCCAATGATACTGGAAGTACCCTATAACAATTTTGTGGTATATGCTCATGTGTGGAGTGTAAATATAGGGCGCATTAAACTGTATTTATTAGATACGGATATAGATATAAACAGCGAATGGGATCGTTATATCACCCACCAGCTGTATGGCGGCGATAATGAAAACCGTCTTAAACAGGAATACCTGCTGGGAATTGGCGGGATTCTCCTTTTGAACAGGCTGGGTATAAAAAAAGATGTTTATCATTGTAATGAAGGTCATGCTGCGCTAATAAATGCACAGCGCCTTGCAAACTATATTCAAAACGACGGACTGAATTTTAACGAAGCGCTGGAAATCGTAAAATCTTCAGCTTTATATACTTGCCATACTCCCGTTCCCGCTGGACACGACTATTTTGAAGAGCCTGTTTTCAGCAAATATATGAGCCATTTCCCCGAAAAATTAGGAATATCATGGCAGGAACTGATGGACATGGGAAGGGCTAATCCGGGAAGCAATGAAAAATTCTCAATGAGCGTTTTTGCCCTGAATACATGTCAGGAAGCCAATGGAGTCAGCTATTTGCATGGAGAGGTTTCTAAAAAAATGTTTTCGCCGGTATGGAAAGGCTATTTTCCATCAGAATTGCATGTCGGATATGTTACAAACGGGGTTCACATGCCTACTTGGGCTGCGTCGGAATGGAGGAAATTTTATGAAAAGCATTTTGGCGATAATTTTTACAAAGATCAGTCCAACAGTTCCATCTGGGAAGAAATTTATCAGGTTGACGATGAAGAAATATGGAATATCCGCACAACATTGAAAAATCGCTTAGTCCAATACATAAGGGAATCGTTCAAAGACAGTTGGCTGAAAAATCAGGGCGATCCCTCAAAAGTGGTTTCCATTCTCGAAAAAATCAATCCTAACGCCTTGCTGATTGGCTTTGGACGCCGTTTTGCTACCTATAAACGCGCACACCTGCTGTTTACCGATTTGGATCGTTTGTCTGCAATTGTTAATAATCCTGAATATCCCGTTCAATTCATTTATACAGGGAAAGCCCATCCTGCCGATGGCGGTGGACAGGGTTTGATAAAGCAAATTGTTGAAATATCCCGTCGTCCCGAATTTCTGGGAAAAATTATTTTCCTCGAAAACTACGATATGAGGCTGGCTAAACGCCTGATTTCAGGAGTTGATATATGGCTTAACACGCCTACCCGCCCTCTGGAGGCGTCGGGTACTTCGGGAGAAAAAGCTGAAATGAACGGAGTTCTAAATTTTTCAGTATTAGACGGCTGGTGGTATGAAGGCTATCGCGAAGGAGCAGGCTGGGCTTTGACAGAAAAACGGACTTATGACAATCAGGGATTTCAGGATCAGCTGGATGCTGCTACTATTTATTCCATGCTGGAAAATGAAATCATTCCTTTATATTACGAAAGAAACGACAAGAAATATTCTCCGGAATGGGTGCAATATATCAAAAATTCGATAGCGCAAATTGCTCCGCATTATACTACCAAGCGAATGTTCGACGATTATATCAATCTTTTTTACAGCAAATTAGCTAATCGTTCAAAACTACTGAAAGCAAATAACTTCGCCGTAGCTAAAGAACTGGCGGAATGGAAAGAAGAGGTTGCTTCAAACTGGGATGCTGTTGAAGTCGTATCGGTCAATTACGACAAGGATCTTATAAACGAAGGAGTTGAGGTTGGAGATATAATAAATGCTTCTTTGGTTATAGACAAACATGACATGCAGGGTAATCTTGGTGCGGAAATTGTGAAATTATTCATTGATCCGCTTACAAATAAAGAGATTATAGAAGTATATCCGATGACGTTAGACAAAACTGAAAATAGCAAAATGTATTTTTCCATTGAGCTGAAAGCATCGGAACCGGGACGTTTCAAATACGGAATGAGGATCTTCCCCTGCAACAAAAATATCCCTCACAGAATGGACTTCGCTTATGTGAAATGGATCAATCCATAATACTTAAATACTTACAGGTAAACTTTCCAAGTCTTTAAGACTTGGAAAGTTTTTATTGTCGTGCCAATCTTGTGGCAAAATGCAGGTAGAAACTTCTAAGTTTATTTCTATTTTTTCAATTTTTTGAAAAAATCGTTACCCTTGTCATCAACTAAAATAAATGCAGGAAAGTCTTCTACTTCAATTTTCCATATAGCTTCCATTCCCAATTCCGGATATGCCAGACATTCAATGCTTTTGATATTATTTTGCGCAAGAATTGCCGCAGGTCCGCCAATAGAACCAAGATAAAACCCGCCATGTTTACTACATGCGTCAGTTACTTGCTGGCTGCGATTGCCTTTTGCAAGCATAATCATGCTTCCTCCATGCGATTGAAACAAATCAACATACGAATCCATACGTCCGGCTGTGGTGGGTCCCATTGAGCCGCAGGGCATTCCTTCTGGCGTTTTTGCAGGTCCTGCATAATAAATCGGATGATCTTTGATGTATTGAGGCAAATCTTCGCCTTTGTCCAGCAGTTCTTTCAATTTGGCATGAGCAATGTCGCGTCCAACAACTATTGTTCCATTCAACGACAAGCGGGTAGCTACGGGATATTTTGTCAAGTCGTTCAAGATTTCCTTCATTGGACGGTTCAAGTTTATTTTTATGACGTCGCCTTCGCCCTTGCTGCGCCATTCTTCGGGAATATGACGGGCAGGATGTGTTTCTAATTTTTCAATCCATACGCCATCTTTATTAATTTTTGCCTTTATATTCCGGTCGGCAGAACATGAAACCGCCATGCCTACAGGACATGAAGCTCCATGTCGCGGCAAACGAATTATTCGAATGTCATGCGCCAAATATTTTCCTCCAAATTGAGCGCCCAGACCGATTTTGTGCGCAGCTTCCAGCATTTTATTTTCCAGCGCAATATCGCGAAAAGCCTGACCGCCATCGTTACCTTCAACCGGAAGTTTGTCATAATATTTTGTAGAAGCCAGTTTAACGGTTTTCAGGCAGGTGTCGGCGGATGTTCCTCCAATTACGAAAGCTACGTGGTAAGGCGGACATGCTGCCGTTCCCAGCGATTTCATTTTTTCAATCAAAAAATTTTCCAGCGATTCAGGATTCAACAAAGCTTTTGTTTCCTGAAACAGGTAGGTTTTATTACTTGAGCCTCCGCCTTTGGCTATACACAGAAATTTGTATTCACAGCCGTCAACTGCCTGAATATCAATCTGTGCCGGAAGATTTGTACCAGTGTTTTTTTCGGTATACATGTCAAGGGCAACTGTTTGCGAATAGCGGAGATTTTCTTCCGTATATGTTTTGTAAACTCCTTTGGAGAGCGCTTCTTCGTCGCCGCCCCCTGTCCAGACTTGCTGTCCTTTTTTGGCGATAATTGTTGCTGTGCCGGTATCCTGACAGAACGGAAGAATACCTTTTGCCGACACTTCCGCATTGCGCAACATGGTTAAAGCCACATACTTGTCGTTTTCGCTGGCTTCCGGATCGGACAGTATCTGCGAAACCTGTTTTTGATGCTCCGGACGCAGAAAAAAAGCGCAATCGTGGAAACAGGCATTTGCCAGATACGTAAGCGCTTCTACATCAATTTTAAGAATCTCTTCCCCCTCGAAAACGGATGTGGAAATTCCTTCTTTTGTCAATAAATAATACTCAGTTTCATCTTTCCCCATTGGAAAAAGTTCCTGATACTTGAATGGAGGTGTTGCCATAATTTCTATTCTATTTTTATTTTAATTTATTTATTTTGTCTATTATTCGATTTCCCAGTTCATTCTTGTCGTCGATATGTTTCAGGATTGATGAAACAAACGGGTTTTTCTCAAAATTTCCACGCACGTATTCAAAATCCAGCCTCTGTTCGTTGTCGCTTCCGTCGGCTCCGAAACCTGTGCGCGACGACAGTGAAAATTCTTTTTTTGCGTCTTCGTAAAGAATTTTATCCATACAGATTACCGCTTCTTTCCAGTCCTCTACAATACGTATAATGTCTTCAGGAGTAATGGTTTCCAATTTCACGCCGTAGTAGGACTGAATTTTATCCCAAGCCCAAGTCCATTCGTAGGAGTAGTAATTTTGATGCGTATCCTGTATGAAACAGTTAATATCTTTTAATTTATTAATTTTTCCACATTCTATGCCGGTCATCAATTCGTCGAGCGCCTGACTTGGCATCAGAACGCCTGCAATATCATACCATTTTCCCAAACCTGTGGACGTGTCGGGTTTTAAACAACTCCGTAACGCCTCTACAGACGAATATTCCTGTTTTTCAAGGCGTGAAATAATTGAATTTCCTAAAAACTTTTTTATAGCCTTACTGTAAATATCAAGACCTTTTTTTAAAGAACTGTTATTTATCCGGCAACTCTGATATGTGTATGTTTCGGATGTTTCTCCGCAAGTTGCCTGAAGGTTTTCCAGTATTTCAACAGCTTTAAACATCTTCCTGACGGTATATGGACTTAACAAGTTGAAATTAATCTGATCCAGCTTGTTAGGGTCTTTTCTGCGGTCGCGTCGCGGAAATTTCTGCGCATCACGTATCGTCCCCACGCTTTTAAGGTTAACGCCAGGAATAAGAACCGTTTCGTCTTTATTTTCAATCAGGTATGAAAAAGGCATGTTTGATGTGTCTGAATTGCGGTAGTGACGTCCCATAATCAATGAAAACGCTCCTATTTTTGCGGGCCAAAGGATGTAAGAATCGCTGGCTGTTTTTCCGCCTCTTTCTATAATCCCCTGATGTATAGGACCTAATTTATACATGTGATTACTTTGGTTGGAACCGGAACCGGCATTCATAAACGAAAACATTCCGGCAATTAACAGCGTTGACTTATGATGCGTAACCGTGTAAGGTCCTGCAAAAATGGCACAAGCCTCGCCGTTTTCACCTTGACAATTACTGAAAAAAAGCGAATCGCTGGCAGAATAGGCATGTCCCAACTGACAGCCCTGTCCGATAAAACAGCGGGTCAGCATTGCGCCGTCTTCAACTCTTGATCCGGAACAGATAATAAAATCTTCAGCAATAACGCCATATCCAACAAGAACCGGATCGTGTTCGTTACTGTTGATGCTTCCGTTTTCCAGCCGACGCGCTCCTTCAATCCTTGCATTATCGCCAATCCTAACATTTCGGATTAGTCCAGCGTGCATAATATGCACATTACTGCCAATTTCGCCTGTTTCGGAAGCATGTTTTTGAGCATAAAAATCAATCATTCCGTTCAGTTTCGTTATCAGTTCCGGACGATGGCGGTAAAGCGCCAGCATATAAGCTACATGCGCCGAAAGTTTGTCGTTGATTTTAACCTCTCTGCCGCCGGTTTCGTTCAAAACGGCTACGTCAACTCCGTTTCCAAAAGTTGATTTACCGTCAACCAGAATCCGGTCAACGTTCTGAATTAAAGTATTATTGCCTATTTTATAATTGGCAATATAGTTTTGTACGTTTTCAATAAGCGCGTTATTTCCTATTTCGCAGTTATGGAGCGCAACGTTATACAGACCTGAATGTTTTTGCACCCCTCCTTCAAGATAAAATATAGAATCAAAATTTCCAAGCCTGATATTTCCAGAAAAAGTAACCTGATGAATATAATCAGCAGAAAAATTTTCCGGCGCTTCAACCCTGTCCCATTCCAGCGATCGACATCGTTGTGCTTCCAATTGCGTTATTTCCTTTTTTGTTAATTTTCTGAATGTCATTTTTTATCTTTCATTTATTCTATATTAAAGCGCAAAAGTAAAAAATAATTGTTGAATTTGAAAATTGTCACTAACAATATTTGGATAATAGCATCAAAAGTACTACCTTTGCGCCCGTGTTTAGAAAGTCTCCGTAGCTCAGTTGGTAGAGCAAATGACTCTTAATCATTGGGTCCAGGGTTCGAGTCCCTGCGGGGACACTTGGTGAAAAAAACAAAACAAAGCAAGTCCTTGAAATTGAATAGATTTCAGGGATTTTGTGTTTTTGTAGAGATAGCTAAAAAAGAATCACATGCAAAACCCTGTGTTTTGCGAGAAGGCGCGTAGCGCCAGTATCTTTGTAGCCGTGTGCGTAAGCGCACGGTAAAGATGTATGGAATATAAACAGAGCAGCGTAGCTGCGATACCTTAATTTTTATTCATTTCATGTTTATGAATTAATTTGCTGTTAAAAAAGATGTCGCAGCTACGCTGCTCAGGGAAAGATCTGTGTTTTCCGACCGTGCGCTTACGCACACGGCTACAAAGATGTTGCAGCTACGCTGCTTTTGTTCAGCAAGGTTTAGAAGAATTTTCAGCTTATCTTTTTTTACGAAGTAATGCGAGAAAAGTTTTTTAAAAGAGACACGTGGCGCAAAGCATGAAAGCACGGCTTATAAAGCCGCGTCAGCGCATGAAAGCCATAGACACAGTGTTTTGCGGATGAGCCCATTATCCAGGTATTCGTTCCACGAAAAGTCGCCCATTCATCTGATACACGCCTGGAGCGTAGAAAACAATATTTGCCTCGAACAGTGGAAAACGGATTGCAAGAGCAACGAAATCACTGCTATTCCTGAAATAAAAGAAGCTGATTATATACTATTGGTAAAAAGACGAATCGACGATGGCGCATTTGCATCTTAATGATTTCACTCTTTCCTGATATTTTCGCATTGCTGAAAAAAAAAATTTGCAACTTATCAGTAATTTTAGACCGCTTATCCCACTTTTTTGCAACTTATACGGAAAATCGCATTTTGTGATTTTTTTTGTGTTGTTATTTCAAATAACTTTGTCACAATATTACAAAAATAATTTTTTAAGAAAATGGAAAAGAAATGGTTTTATTTTTTAACGGCAACTATATTGATGGGGCTATTTGCCGCTTGCAACAAAGACAAAGGTGGTTATTATTCCTCTTTAATATTAGGAAAATCAATTGCATTTTAATTTAAAAATAGCAATAGTATGAAAAAAATAACTTGTATTTTTGTTTTATCTGTTTTGTGCTTTTGTGCCTTTACCAACAAAGTTGCGGGACAAATTTGGGTTGGCTCTTTAGTTGCTGAAAATGCTGAGGGGAAAATGATTTATTACGATATAGTAAAGGCTACGGAAACGGCGCCATTGACAGCGTGTGTTGTTCAATCTTACAGCAATAATGAATACTTTGGAGAAATTACGATTCCCGAATCAGTAACGTTTGAATCACAAACATGTCCTGTTACTGCCATTGGCAACTATGCTTTTAGTGATTGTCGTAACTTGACTTCAATTACTCTTCCGGCAACAGTTACTTCGATTGGCTACAGGGCTTTTTATAATTGTTATAATTTATCTTCCATAACTATTCCGGAATCCGTCACTTCTATCGACGGTGACGCTTTCGAATATACGGCTTGGCTGCAAAACCAGCCGGTAGGCGTTCTTTATGTAAATAATATCCTGTATAAATATGTAGGAACCATTGTGAGTGACCCTGATTCTGGTTATAAAACGATACACATTAGACAGGGAACAACAACTATTTGCGATTATGCTTTCGCCAATCAAACTCTGCTTGACAGTATATTTATTCCGAATACTGTTACTCATATTGGATACAGAGCATTTTATAATTGTTCTAAATTGAGTTTCATTAATGTTTCTTCTACGCTTATGACTACCAGACAGGAGGCATTTCACAATACAAAATGGTGGATAGATAGGTTTGATGGTCCCGTATATTTAGGCAATATGCTTTATGCTTACAAGGGGACAATGCCGCCAAACACAAGCATTGATATTCCTGATGGAGTAACTTCAATCAACAATTGGGCTTTTAGTGACTATAATACCTTAAAATCCGTAAACATTCCCAATTCGGTTATTTTGATTGGAGACGCTGCGTTTATTTATTCTGCTTTGGAAACGGTGAATTTGGGCAATGTATCCTCTATCGGTGCGGGTGCTTTTTACAATTGCATCTACTTAAAAACATTGACTATTCCCGAATCGGTTACTTCAATTGGAAATAGTGCTTTTTGTAATTGTGAAAGTTTGACTTCGGTTAATTTCAACGCGAAAAATTGCGAAACAGCAGCTTCTTCTGATGATTGGCTTTATGCTACGTTCAGGTCGTCAAAATTGACTGCAATTAACATTGGTAACCGCGTAACACGAATACCCGATTATATTTTTTATGATTGCACGGCTATAAAGGAAGTAGTGATACCAGAAAGCGTAACACGGATTGGAAAATATGCCTTTTGGTCCTGTCCAATGACATCCATCACCTGTAAAGCGGTTATACCTCCAGTGCTTGGTTCTGCAAGTTTTAATTCTTCAAAAATACCTGTCATTATACCTTGCGAGTCATATTACGATTATAAAAATTCCCAGTGGGGCAATTATTTTATTAACTTCAACAATACTGACTGGCTACAGGAAATTTGTATGGTTTCTGTAGATGAAAATAATCATAGCCAGATAGTATGGAAACGCAACAGGGAAGTAGTATCATACAATATCTATCGCGAAGGCGCACGTAGCGGACAATACGATTTGATAGCCAATGTCCCCAGCGATGATGTAAACGTATATACAGACGGCACAAGCGCCGACTTAGGCTATGCTTCGCAGTATAAAGTGTTGGGAGTTGACAGTTGCGGTGTTGAGAATTTACATTCCAATCCGCATACTACCATTCATCTTTCAATTAATCAGGGAGGCAATAATCATTGGTGGAATTTAATCTGGACGCCTTATATAGGTATAGAATATGACGCTTACAATATTTATCGCTCTACCAATGGTGCTGCCGGAATGCAACTGCTTGCCACCATACCTGGTTCGCGCACTTCATACACCGATTTTTACGCACCAGTTGGCGACGTGTATTATGTCGTTGAAATAGTACCGAAAAACCTGTGTGCCGACGAAACGCAACAATCCTCTTTCTTGTTACGTTCAAATGCCTCATTGTCTACCATTCGCTCCAACATTGCTACCAACGTTGTCCGCACTACCGGAATAGAAGACAAGGTTTTGCAGGAAATCAATCTTTATCCCAATCCTGTTAAAGAGGCTATCAACATTTCAGGTATCCCCGAAAATGCAATGATAGAAATTACCGATTTGTCCGGTCGCACAGTAGGAACGGCTATTTATCATGCTTCAAAAAACAGTACAGAAACAATAAATGTTGTTCATTTGCCCGCAGGTGTGTATATTGTAAAAATTGGCAATTACAAAGCAAAGTTTGTGAAGCAATAATGCTATACTTTACGCGGTTTTATTCCGTGCAGAGTAATAAATGAATAAATAATGCTGGCGCGGCTTACAAAGTCGCGCCAGCTCGTTCATAGTCTTTTTTGTCGCGTTGCGATAATGTCTGTCAGTTCCTTGTAAAAAGCTTTGTCGTTATCTGTACCGTGACACAGCAGGTAAAGCGCCTGGTGACTTTGATAATATGCAATATCAAGCGTTTCAAAGATATTGTTTCGTTTGAAACCGTCGATATAGGCGCGAAGCCGTTTTTCGCGCCCTTTGCCGTCGAGTGCGTCTTCGTCAAATTCCATTTCCACAGACATGCCCAAACTTTTAGCAAGCGCGCAGGCGTCGTCGATACGCGAATCAGGTATCTTATTGTTGAAGAAATGGTTGGGCTGTAAAAATGCCTGGTCGAAGCCCAAATCCCGCCATTCGTTATATCCGTCGGACTGAAAATATGGAATCCAGTAGAAACGGAAATCATTAAGGTGAATATAGTCCGCCACCTTACCGACAAATGTGCGTGTGTGGGTAGCTTCTTCAGCAAGCCAGTAAAAACCGCTAAGTTCAACATTTCTCAAACTTGCTTTACGAAAACATTCTGTCACATAGTCGATATACCATTTGCAGGCGGCAATACGATCTTCATCGCTGGAGAAATCAAGCGACTTGCCGTCTAATTCGCCCCAATCCTTTTGATTTGGAACAGGCTCCGGCAGAGATATAACGATTTTTCGTTTTTTCAGCTGGTCTTTACAACGTTGTTTCGCCAATTCTATGCACTCATCAAGCGCCCTGACGCCTTTGCCTGCAGCTAAATATTTGTCCATCATCTTTATCCAATTGTCTTTACGGGCAGGCGTTGGCTTGTAGCCTGAAGCCATACCATATTTTCCGTCAATTATTTCGAGGAAGAGAAATCCATCGAAGAGCCAATTTTCGGTTTTGCCATTTTCGGAGCGAGCCGATACGTATGGAGCAAACTGCTGCACATTCCAATCTACCGCCATCTGTCGCCCATTCTCGTCCAAACCATTCCATCCTTCGCGAGGATTACGCTGGTCGCCGCCATAATAAATCAGCACAAGGTCGCGTATGTCGCCTGTTCCAACGACGTTTTCCTGCCGGTTTGTTACCTGTGGCTGTTGTTCAACAGGCGATTTGCAGGAAAAAAAAGTAATAATCAGCAGACTGCAAAAAAATATTTTATTCATATCTTATTCAAACACAAATTTATAAAATGTCACTTCGCTCAATGAAAACTGATACTGCCCTTCCCAGTTTGAAATCCCTTTGATACGGTAATACTGAGCTTCAGGCGCAGTTTCGCGAGTAAAAACTATCGTTTCTCCTGCCGCAAAAACCATATTCATTGCAGGATTTACACCAGTAAAATCGTTATAAGAAATAGCAGGATCTTTGGAATTGTCATATTCGCCAATTTTTTCCCAGTTGTCCCAACCTTCTGCCGCCGAAGGCGCTCCGTTACCTTTATAGGCATAAAACTCCCACTGTTTCAGGCAGTATGATTTGTAAGGATAAAAATGGTTGAGTTTGAAACGCTGCAATTTAACTTTACTTTTTATGTCGAGAGTTATCCATGTAGGAGAAGTTGCACCATTTGTTTCTGTATATAACCAGCCTCCGGCTTCATTGTTCAGCGTAGCATAGATATACGGAGTAGCCGTTTTTGCAGCCTTTCCATTCCAAAGAGCATCCGTAGCGCTTGCGGGCTGGAATTTTATTTCCGAATCGAATCCTGCCAACTGACAGATAGCGTATGGTTTAACTACTTCTGCAACCAGCGTGTTAACATTGCAAAGCGTATCAATTTTGAGCGAAAACGAATCAATACATGTTGCCTCAGGCTTGTAGAGCGTTTGGTATTTTACCGGCGCTTTTAGCACGTCAACACTTTGCAACACAGTAACATTAGTGACGCTATCGACCAATACCGTGTGCTGAACATTTTCCGTATCAATATATTCTACTTTTACGCCGATAGATTTCATCAGATGTTCGCCCCAGTTGATGGTAATATTTTTTGAAGCCTCATCATAAATGTAACTGTTTACGCTTCGGTCTATTAAACTGCTTTTATAACGATTGCCATACGTTCTGGCTGTAAGATATGCAGGCACAGACATATTCCCGTAAATATCGAATGTGAAAATTTCGAAACTGTATGTATTTTCCGGCATGTTTTCTATGAGACAATTAATTGTATCGGAAGCCAATTGAGAACGGTCGAAAGACAACACGATTGAATCTTCTCTCAGATTCCAATAAATCAAAGCTTTACATACATTCGGATCGGAACCTAAAACGAACTGTACGACTAATCGATCTTGTCCTGCAAAATAGACCGGATTATTTGCTTTTCCTGCATAACGGAGTTCATATCCGTGAGTATAATCCGTTATATCCGGCTTTTCAGCGCATGACAGGCAGGCTAATATACAAGCACATATACTGAATATTTTTACTGAATGTTTCATTATTTGATATTTTTAAACAATATTTTACTATTTAGTTTTTAGTTCCGTACATGGTTATTTCGGCGCAACTCATTGCAGGAAACACCGTTCCCCATGATTTAAGGCACTTTATCCTGATATACCGCGCCTTTTTATAGACCTCTGGTGGAATATCTGCGCTTGTTCCGGCTTCCCATGCTTCGGCGTCGCCATCTCCGTAGGATTTTCCGGGCAGTCCGGATGGTTTAATTTGCTCCATATCGGCAAGTTTCTCCCAGCCTTCCCAGTTCCAGTCGCCATTTTGTGGCGGTGTTGAGGAGCTTCCCCAAATTTCCCACTGTCGGGCAGCAGTAAATTCATATTGCCAGTAATGATTTATGCGGATACGGCTTATGCGGTAAACGTCGCCCATATCAAACGTCACCGAGCGCGGCGATGCATCTGTTGGATTATCATCCTGATAGATGGTGAACGTCATATATGCCGAAGGCAATTGAAGCATATATGGGTCGCTAAATGATTTGCTCCATGCACCATCCCACAGATTCTCTATCTTGTTGGTTTCATAATAAATATGTCCGAGAGGATAGAGCGGACCGTCGTTGTCGAGCAGATTGCGTTTCCAGTCTTTTTTGCTGATTTCTTCTTCATTCAGAGGCGTTACATTGGTAAACAGCGTGTCGGAATAATTGCCATATCTGTCGCGTATATATATGCCGAAACGCCTCTGTACAGGTTGAAGTCCGCGAAAAACATGTATCGTATCGGTATTTGTTTTTGTAGGATAATATCCATCCCATTCAACATATTCTCCGTCGTTGTCGTAATATCCGAGTAAAAAATCAAGTTTTGTTTTACTATCATTTTTATACGTCAACATAACGCCTCCCCACATCTGGCTCAGTTTGAGCGTTCTGAATACTTGCCTGAAAGGAGGTTCCAACGGATGTATTGTATAATCAATGGCTTCCGACCGAAGACCGCTTGTACTGACGCTGTAAATCTTCACTAACTGTTCATTGCCGGTTGCCAATCCCATTAGTATTATTGAAGAAGCATAGGACGAAGCTTTGAAATTCCAGTATCGTCCTTCGGGCGTATTAACTTCTACTTCCACATACATCAAATTTTTGTCATTCGGCAATTTGTAATGCAACTCAGCGCCTCCGGGCAACGGTATTTCCGTAATTCCTGTAACTAATCCCGGAACATTTCCTCCTTCTGTAACAGGCTGGTTGATCTCTTCTTTGCACTGTGCGAAAAGTAATACTGTAATAACAGCAGTGAATAATTTCATAAATATAATAAACTTTTTCATATATTTCCTGTTTTTTAAATTTACCATCCGGGATTCTGTACTAAATTAGGATTTCGTCGTAACGAATATGTGGATATAGGCCACAGATAGTCGCGCGGCGTAACAAATTGCTGGTTGAAAAGAACAACCGGCTGATAATACTCGGCTGCATCTTTTCCACTTGTGTTCCAACCCATTACGGTTTTATTTTGGAAATTAGCCGCTTTTTTCCAGCGACGCAAATCCCAGAATCGTTGTCCTTCAAAAGCCAGTTCTATTTCGCGCTCCTGATGAATGATTTCGCGCAGTCCGTCTTTACGCGATGGTTTGCTTTTATCCTTTGAACATTCAGCGCCCCACGCTTCCTTCACTCCTTTCAGACCGGAACGGGCGCGTATTCTGTCTATATACACGATAGCCTCTTCCGGCTTGTCAATTTCATTTAACGCCTCTGCGTAAAGTAGATAAAGATCGGCAAGCCTAAATTCAGGCCACTGATACCATTTTCCACCTACGGTAGCCCACGGGCTTGTTGTTTGACCTGCAAAGTACAGGCTTGTCAGTTTTTGAATAAAATAGCCCGTTTCCGTATAATTTTGCGTACCGCCAATCAGCCCGTTTATTTGACCGAAAGTTCCATATACGCATGAGTTTTGATTGTTCAGCCAATCGGTTTCTTTTCCGTATTTGTTCCAGTAAGCTCGCGCTCCGTCAAACAGCAGGCTTGCATAAAAGCGGTTTTCCCTGTTTAGATTCAGCCTGGCAGTTTTATAACCTGAAATCAGGTTAGCAGTCTGATCAATACCTACTTCAGTCACTTTGTATCGATTCGCATAATCGTAAGTATTGTCTTCATCAATAGGAATACCGTTTTTGGAATAAAACCGTTCAGCCATACCCAGCGTAATGGATGCGTATGAAGAAATATATCCGCCTGTTGTGTATGGAACTCCGTCTAATCGCGGTGGCAGCATCATTATTTCAACATTAGATTCAATCGTCCACGAATTGGTGCGCCTTGTCCATATTATTTCCTTGTTATATCTTTCTGTAACGGCTTCACGAAGATTCAGCTGGTAGCGTATCGGATCGGAAATATCGTAACTGTTTGCAGTATAATGTAATTCCTTTTCAGGCAATGCTTCTAATGCTTCCTTGCAGGCTTCAGCGGCACGTTGCCATTTTTGCATCCATACTTCATCGCCCCATTTGTTAACGGGAAACAGATGCACATTGTCGTTATCAACAAAGTGACTGTAATCGCTGTTACCGTTAAACAGGTCGCTGGCAGCTGTTACCAAAACTTTGGCTTTCAGCGTCAGGGCAGCGCCTCGTGTTGCGCGTCCTTCTTCTATTTGTTTGTTAGGCAATTCCAGAGGCAAGTCAGCTGCGGCTTTATCCAGCAGGTTTGCAATGTAATTCACCACATCATCTACTGGGTCGCGTTTAACTCTTGTAATTTCAGGAGAAGCAGATACATCTATATTTACGTCTGTTATGGGAATAGGTCCATACATTCTGAAGAGGTAAAAATGATAATAAGCTTTCAGGAAACAGGCTTCTGCAATCCATCTGGCGCGATCTATTTTACCGACTTCCGGCGCCCGTTCAGGTTTTTGCATTTCTTCTATAAAGATATTGCAGTCGCGTATAGCATAGAACATGCTATTCATTCCTTCCCAACCATCCCATGCGTTCAGGAGGGGAGAACTGACATTTTGTTCGCCTCTTGCAATTCTCCATGGGTAATTATATTTGTAATTATTTTCGTAGAAAGTCCATGCGTCATCGGCTCCAAACCATAAAATATTACCGCACAGGCTTGATTCATAATATTCGCTGTTTGTAACTGTTGTCCGTGCAAATACAGCCGGTACATGCGTATAAAGCGTAGCCAGATAGTTTTCGGCAGTTTCGCGCGTAGCAAAAACATGTTCGAGATTAGTTATATTGTCGGGGATCACTTCCAGGAAATCGTTGCAGCCATTAGCGCCAAGCAGTAAAACTATTACAAAAAAC
This sequence comes from Dysgonamonadaceae bacterium, assembly GCA_031256775.1. Lineage (GTDB taxonomy): Bacteria > Bacteroidota > Bacteroidia > Bacteroidales > Azobacteroidaceae > Azobacteroides. The sequence goes on along the minus strand of JAIRPX010000088.1, from coordinate 3,781 downwards.
TTTATCAGAATATTCCTTTTTATTTGTTTTATTAATTGAATTGATTTCATAATATTTAATATTTTTAGTTAGAAACTTAACTGAACGCCGACGTTAAAAACCCGTTGCAGGGGATATCCCAGCCCGTTTCCTTTCATTTCGACGTCCCAGAGATTAAATTTGCTGAATGTCAGCAAGTTCATTCCATTAACATAAATACGGAATCCTGTCAAGCCATGCCGTTTCACCCATTTACCTTTAGGCTCATATCCGAGTTCAACGGTTTTGAGGCGAATAAACGAGCCATCGCGAATCCACCAGCTTGAAGGGCGTGTATTATTTTCAACCGTATATGTCGACAGGCGCGGGAAAAAAGCGTATGGATTGCGATTATCTTCCGACCAGTGGTCATCGGCGATAACTTTCAGCAGTCCTGTTTCCTGTCCGCCCATGTTGCTGCTTTTTGGAACAAAAGGAGTTATGTAAGCCGCTCCAACAGTCATCGACACGCGACTTTGCCCTGAGAAAAATGCGCTCAAATCGAAATCTTTATAACCTGTCGAGAAGCCGAATCCATAAACCACTTCAGGCACGGTAGGATAACCCAGCGGCACATAATCTTCTTCCGTAATTTTTCCGTCGCCGTTAACGTCGCGATATTTGATGTCGCCCGCCATATAATTTCCAAACTGTTCGGGCGAGTTTTCCACTTCGTATTCATCTGTAAACAAGCGTTCTGCAATCAAACCTCTCGGCACGTTCCAATTGTCGCCAATATGCGAAAGATATTTCATATTTTCGGGATACTCAGGCTCTTCATACTTTGTAGTTTTATTGGTAGAATAAGTCAGAGTACCGCGTATGGAAATCCACAAGTCTTTGTTGATATTTTTATTGTAATCTACAGTTGTTTCAAATCCTTGCGATTCCATTTCACCGATATTGGCTCTGACGTCAGCCATGAGTCCCATTGTTTTAGGCAAGTCGGTACGGGTCATCAAAATATTTGTACGCTTGTCGTGGTAAACGTCAAATTCTATATTCAACGAATTGAACAGACCTAATTCCACTGCAAGATTAGATTTATACGACAGTTCCCACGTTATATCGTTATTTCCGTAGCGGGTAACGTTAACCTGCTTGTAGCCTTTGGTATTTTCAGTTCCGAAATATATACTGTTGGATTGAGATATGGACATCTGGTTCAGGAAAAAATATCTGTCGCCATTATAATTTATCCAGTCGGTCAGGTTGTCGTTTCCTACTATACCGTATGAAGCGCGTATTTTTATCTTGTCGATATATTTTTTGGCATTTTCCATAAATCTTTCTTCCGCCATATTCCACGCTATGCCAAACGACGGAAAAAATCCCCAGCGGTGCTTACTGTTGAAGCGTTCAGATGCGTTATAGCCGAAATTAAATTCGCCAAGATAACGATTATCATAGCCATAAGTTGCACGTCCGGAAAAACTTATATTTCGTTGAGGCAGTGAGCGTTCCAGCGTTGTAGCTCCGGAAAGTGTTTTTTGGCGCACATATCCCATCATTGTAGCCGATACAGCATGTACATTAATATTTTTTTCGTAAACGCCAGCCATTTCCAGCCAGTCTTCGCTCCACACTTCTTTCAGTCCGATTCCGTAGTTAAGCCATTCCCTTCCTCCTTCAGGATTCAGGCAAGTCAGTTCCGAAATAATATCTTTCTTTTCACGGTCAAGCGCGGCGGCATAATAATAAGGAGAAACGCTTCTGGTTGAGCTGTTACTCGTATTCCGTTTGGTATAAGCCATAAGGCGACCTTTAAGTCCGGGCGTAATAAATTTAAAATCCTGATTAAGTTCAAACTGCGCAGTAATAGCTGTTTCACCTGTCTGGCTGTAACCCGAAAGCATAGCTGCATAAGGGTTATAATAATCAGCGCTAAGTACGCCAGGCGAACTCGGACTGTTTCCAAACAGAGGATGTTTCGACCAGGGAATATACTTTTGCGGGTAAACTGCCGGAAATTTAACAGGATTTGCCATTAACATACTGCTGAAAACTTCGCCTGCACTACCGGTAGCAGGACCATTATAATTGTTAAATAAACCTGAAACGCGGAAAGCAGCATCGGTAGTTGGCGTAAATTTCAGGTCAATATTTGAACGGACTTCGATGGTGGAGTTACGCACATTGCTGTTAAAATCGTTCAGTTCATGCGTTTTCAATATACCATTATCAATTTTGTACGACAATGACAAATAGTATTTCGCTTTTTCGGCTCCACCCGAAATATTCATGTTAGCACGATGATTTACAGTATAATCCCTGATCATCAAGTCTTTCCAGTTATTATCTGGATATATGACAGGGTCGGCTCCCATAATTGTGCGGTCTATCTGTTTCTGGCTGTAAACCGGTTGCGCATCGCCTTTTGTATCGCGTGTAAGAATGGCTTCGTTAGCTAATTTCATATAGGTAACATTATCAGCCAGATTAAATTCCTTCACATTCCCGGATAGAGAACCTTCGTAACGGACATTGAATTTGGTTTTACCTTCTTCGCCGCGTTTGGTATTGATTAGCAACACGCCGTTGGCTCCACGACTGCCGTACATTGAAGTTGCCGTTGCATCTTTTAATATTGAAAAAGCCTCAATGTCATCGGGTTGAATACGTGCAAGTTCTGACGAAGTTGATTCAATACCGTTAATCAATATCAGCGGCGCTACGCTTCTGCCTTCTCCGCCAAAAGAGCCAACTCCCCTAACAAAAAAATCTGCATTATCACGACCAGGTTCTCCGCTTGTCTGGTAACTGATTAAACCAGCCACGCGCCCTGCGAGGACAGCGGTAAGATTACTTGTCGGACCCTTTAATTCCTTAGGCTTTACAGTTGATACAGAGCCTACAAGTGTCGTTTTCTTTTCTGTTCCCCAAGCGGTTATAACAACTTCCTGTAATGTTTCGGAACTTTCCTGTAAAATAATATTAAATTCTGTTTTGTTTCCAATCACAACTTCCTGTTTGGAATATCCAAGATACGACACAACAAGCGTATCCCATGGAGCAACGTTGACAGAAAACTTGCCGTCTATGTTGGTCATCACACCGATAGTAGTGTTCTTGACCAGCACGCTTACGCCGACGAGCGTTTCGCCAGATGCATCGGATACAATTCCTTTAATTTCCTTTTTGTTTTGGGCAAAAAGAGTCAGGGAATAACCTAAAAAAAGGTACAAAAGCCATAAAATCCGGTTCCTGTACGTTTTCCAATTCATTTGTTTAGTTTGTTTCATTTTAAAATAAAAAAATATATTTGTCATTTTTTGCAGCAAAGATAATATATTGTTTTATTAAAAGCAAGCATATAATGAAAATAATTTATTAAACAGCATTATTATGACAAAATATTTTGTTAAATCTTTAATATTATCAGGTAATTCATTTATTCTATACCATTTTCTGGTGCGGCTTTTTGAGCCGCACGGAAAATGGTTCATCGTGTTTCGTATTTCTGGATTGCTTCGCTAACGCTCGCAATGACGATGCATGATCTTCACGTTTTCGTGCCTTTGTGCGCATACAGCACTATATTTAAAAAATGAACAAAGTGAAAGGAACGGCGAAAAATAATCTAAAATGGCAAATAAAATATCATTGTGTATTTTTTGCCAAAAAATGGTTCACCCGTAAAACTCTGTGTTTTGCGAGAAGGCGCGTAGCGCCAGTATCTTTGTAGCCGTGTGCGTAAGCGCACGGTAAAGGATGTACGGAATATAAACAGAGCAGCGTAGCTGCAATACTTTAATTTTTATTC
>JAIRPX010000059.1 GCA_031256775.1 Dysgonamonadaceae bacterium | reverse complement strand
TGCTTCCATACATTTGCTCATAATATTTCTGGTAATCTCCCGAAGTTACTTCCTCTACCCAGTCCTGATTTTCGAGATACCATCGAATGGTTTTTACAATTCCATCTGCAAATTTTGTTTCCGGACTCCAGCCCAATTCGTTGGTAATCTTTGTCGGGTCGATGGCGTAACGCTGGTCGTGACCGAGACGGTCGGCGACGAAAGTAATCAAATCTTCATTAATGTTTTGAAGCGAAGTTTTAAGTACCGATTGATATTTGGGGGTTTCTTCCATCAAACGTTTAATAGTTGAAATAGTTAGCTTTACGATGTCTATATTTTTCATCTCATTGTGACCTCCGATGTTGTAAACTTCGCCCGTCCGCCCCTGAAGCAACACTAAATCAATGGCTTTGCAATGGTCTTCGACATACAGCCAGTCGCGCACGTTGGAACCGTCGCCATATACCGGAAGTTTTTTGCCTTCAAGTATGTTTTTTATAATCAGCGGAATAAGTTTTTCCGGAAAATGATATGGTCCGTAATTATTCGAGCAGCGGGTAATATTAATCGGCATTTTATATGTTTCGGAATAGGCTGCGACAATCAAATCGGCGCCCGTCTTGGATGCTGAATACGGACTGCGCGGATCTAAAGGCGTTTTTTCGGTGAAATAGCCCGTCTCGCCCAGACTGCCGTAAACTTCGTCAGTGGAAACTTGCAAATATTTTACGCCTTCACGGTAAACAGGATAGCCTTTTTCATCTTTTCCTGTCGTCCAGAATTTTTTAGCCGTTTCGAGCAGATTTTGAGTACCTAAAATATTGGTTTGCAAAAATAATTGCGGATTTTCAATGCTTCTGTCAACATGGCTTTCTGCCGCAAAATTAACTACAAAGTCAATCCTGTGTTTCTCAAAAATAGTTTTAACGATTTGCGAATCGACAATGTTTCCTTTTACAAATTCTACTCTCCGGTCTTTCAAATCGTCTTTGATTGTTCCCAAATTGCCTGCATAAGTCAGGTCGTCCAATATAACCAATTGAATATCGCTATGTTTTTTAAGGATATATTTTACGTAATTGGCTCCGATAAATCCTGCTCCGCCGGTTACTAAATATTGTTTCATGCTGATAATATATTTTTTTTAATTATTCTGAATCAAATAAAATACGCTTGTCGTAAGAAAATCGCGAAGATATGGAATCGACGCGATAATTTTGGATTGTTTACGTACTTTCATATTGAATTTATATTTGTAAATAGGATTGATAAAATAATAATCTTTGGCAATGATTTTGTACCCCCCCCCATTTGCATTTTTTAAGTTTACATTACGACTTTTTACCATTCTCTCGAAACGTTCAATGGAAATTCCGGTTTTTTTTATGTCTATCAAACCGTCAGGCGATTCTCCGAATATTTTCAAAACCGCTTTGTACGCCGACATTGGCAACAGGTGAAAATAAGGTAGCCGCGACAAAATTTTGCTCCTGCACATTTGTTGATGCCCTCCAAATGGCATTTGCCACGGCGGAAAACCGAAATAAACAACGCCGCCCGGAAGAAGCAAATCTTTCATTTTCTCCATAAGTCGTTCCTGATTGGGAATATGTTCTATAACATCTTTCAGAACGATTAAGTCAAATTTGCCTTTCAATTCGGTTTCGGGATCTACCATATAAATATCTTTGGAAACAATAATCAGTTGTCCCGATTGCATGTAATCCGCTAACTTTTCTCTTGCATAACTCAGTGAATAATCGTTGATATCAACGCCTGCGCCTTGATAGCCACGCTCTAAAAATGCAGCCAAAACGCCACCGGCTCCACAGCCTATTTCCAAAACTCTGGCATTAGGCTTGAGGGTATAATTTTTTTCGATGAAAGGAATTACATACTCGTTGCAGTTTGTTTTCTGCATCTGAAAATACCTTTCGCTGTCTGTGTGAAAATCGTACATTTGACTGTTTTAAGCAATGAGAGAAAGAATATATTTCCCGTAATCTGTTTTATCTGAATTTTTTCCTAATTTTTCCAATTGAACGTTATCAATCCAGCCGTTTCGCCATGCGATTTCTTCTATACAGGAAACATAGAATCCCTGTCGCTTTTGAATGGTTGCCACAAAATTGGAGGCTTCCAGCAGGCTGTCGCTGTTGCCGGTGTCTAACCATGCAAAACCGCGTCCGAAAATTTCCACTTTCAGCTTTCCTTCTTCCAGATAAGTCCTGTTCAAATCGGTGATTTCGTACTCTCCACGCGCCGAAGGTTTTAACGCTTTTGCCCTTGCCACTACCGAATTATCGTAAAAATACAATCCCGGAACGGCATAATTGGACTTGGGTTTTTCGGGTTTTTCTTCGATGGAAAGGACATTTCCAAACTCGTCAAATTCTACTACGCCATAAGCACGCGGATCTTTCACGTAATAACCGAACACGCACGCGCCGTTTTCAATCCTTTGCGCATTGGCAAGCATTTTGCTAAAACCCTGTCCGTAAAAAATATTATCTCCCAAAATCAAACAAGCCGGTTGGTTGCCGATAAATTTTTCGCCCAAAACGAAGGCTTGCGCCAGTCCGTTAGGCTTTTCCTGAACGATATAATCAAATTTCATCCCAAAATCTTCTCCCGTACCAAGTAATTCCTTGAACATCGGCAAATCGCGTGGCGTGGAAATAATCAAAACCTCCCTTATTCCCGCCAGCATCAATGACGACAAAGGATAATAAATCATGGGCTTATCATATACCGGCATGATTTGCTTGGATATGGACTTCGACAAAGGATAGAGGCGGGTCGCGCTTCCTCCGGCTAAAATAATTCCTTTCATA
>JAIRPX010000100.1 GCA_031256775.1 Dysgonamonadaceae bacterium | reverse complement strand
AAAAGTTTTTTAAACGAGACACGTGGCGCAAAGCATGAAGGCACGGCTTATAAAATCGCGTCAGCAGGAAAGCCATAGACACAGGGTTTGCGGGTGAGCCGAATTTAGTTATCAGTTATCAGTTTTTTACTGGATTGCTTCAGGCTTCGCCTTCGCAATGACGATACACAAAACCCTGCCGTGCGGAGTATAAGATGCGCCAGCAAATTCCTAATTCTTTATTATTTCGTTTATTTCGTTTTCGCTTAAACCAGTAGCTTTCATTATTTGATCAATGGGAACATTCATATTGAGCAAAGATTTAGCGATTTCTTTTACACCCTCAGCTTTTCCTTTTTCGATGCCTTTTTCGATACCTTCTTTAATACCTTCAGCTTTTCCTTTTTCGATGCCTTTTTCGATACCTTCTTTTATCCCCTCTGCCTTTCCTTTTTCGATACCTTCTTTTACACCCTCAGCCTTTCCTTTTTCAATGCCTTTTTTTAGTCCTTCTTTCAAGCCCTCTTTTATTCCTTTTTTCAGTCCTTTTTCAAGTCCTTTTTTTAAGCCCTCTTTTAGACCTTCTTTTATCCCCTTTGCTTTTGCCGTATCAACAACATTGATATTATCGCGGTAAACTTTCAAACTGTCCTCATAACCGCGAACTTCTTCAGGATTAAGTTTTGCCAGCGCAGCAACACTAAAAAGTTTCTTGAAAATCTGTTCTTGCAATATACGTGGGCGTTGCTGAAACTTTGGCAACGATTTTAACACATAAAGCCACTTGTCGAAACGGCTCGAAAGTTCATCCTCTGTTTTGTTGAATTTCGGCATTTCAAGGTAGATAAAAGTCAGTTTATCGTAAAAGACTTTGCTGGTTTTTGTGTCAATTAATTTTACTTCGTGGTGGAAAACCTCTTCGTCGTCCCTGTTTTCGTCAAACACAAAGTCCAAAACGCCAACAAAATAGACAGCTTTCAACTGAAAATTCCAATTGCCCGACATTGCCTGTTCCTGTATCGGAAATGTTGAGTAATAAACGCTTCTGTCCTTGAAATAACTTTGTTCGGCTTTCTGCATTTCGACGATAAATTTTTCGCCTTTTTCATTTTCGCAGTAAATATCAAAAACAGCTTTTCGTTCAAATATGTTTCTGCCCATTTGCTCTGCCGAGAGAAACTGCAAATCGGTAATTGTACCCTGTTCGGTTATCAACTGATTCAGAAAATCAATCAGCAATTCCTTATTTGCCTTTGTTCCAAACAGCTTTTTGAAACCGAAGTCGGTGTATGGGTTTATGTATTTTTCGCGCGTTGTCATAATAAACATAAAATTTTCTTCAAAAGTAATCATTTATTTTCAAAGCGCCAAAATTTTTATTGCAAATCATTAATAACGGAGATACTCTAAACGGAACACGTAGCGCAAAGCGATGTATAGCTGATGCGGGATTTGCACTCGTTCCGCTATAAAAAAACAGGCACGGTTTGGTAAGCCGCGCCTGCACGTTAATCGTATCTTGTTTATCGCTAATTTTACTTTGTCGCTTCGATTATTCCCCTGAAATATCCGATAGATTCGCCGATTCCAATGAAAGGGTTTTTCATATCTTTTTCATGTTCCAGACTGCATACTCCGGTATAGCCGACTTCGCGCAAAGCCCTGATAAAAGCGGGAAAATCAATCACCCCACGACCTACTTCCACCGAATAACCGGCTTTTGTATTACCGGTTACATCTTTGAGATGTATGTCGAATACCCTCGAACTATATTTTTTCAAATCAGCCACAGGATCTTTACCGTTTCGCGTATCATGCCCAATATCAAGGCACATACCGATTCTCGGATCCAAATCTTTAACATGATTCCATACATCATCGGCGTCGGGATATAATTTTATATCCGGTCCATGCAAATGAATGGCATATTTGAAGTCATATTCTTTCACCTTTTTGTCCACGTATGGAAGCAGTTCAACATTCGGTACGCCTACTATCAGTTTTACGCCTACACGCTTTGCATAAGCAAAACCGTTGTCAATCTCCGCTTCTGTTTTCATATAAATGGGTCCTACGGCATAGCCTGTTACGCCTTTTTCTGCCAGCGTGGTATGGAAAGCTGCTATTTGCTCGTCTGTACTGTTCATCGGTAAATGAAAATCTTTTATGCAAAGATAATGTACGTCTGTTTTCTGCATGGTTTCCAGCGTTTTGTTCAAATCGAAATTTACAAAAGTATAACCTGCCATTCCAACCTTGAATTTTTCTCCCGTTTCGGGCGGAAGCTGTTCGCCTTTCAGTTCTTTTATTTTGATATTCCTGAAAAAGACTTCGTCGCCATGATCCTGCAAAAGAATATGCCCTTCTTTTAAATTACCGAAATTATTCCAGTTAACATATTTGCTGTAAGCCACCAGCGCATTAAATTCCTGATTGTTTCGGCAATAATCTATAACTTTTATTCCATTCAGGTAATGTTGAACATGATTTCCTTCAACGATAATCATTGCCGTATTAAATGCGTTTTCATCGAATTTATAGGCAGGATCTGAACGGTCGGGAGGAATTAAATCATATAGCGCACCCAAAGTTCTGTTTCCCTTCACTCCCAGTTTTGCATCGGGATGATTATTGTCGTCCAGGATTTGAAATTCGCAGCCAATGGCAGAGCCTTCGCCTTTATTCATCTCAGGATCAACAAAATATTTTATACCGCTGTTCGCGCCTTTCGTAATTTTGAAATCGACTTTCAAAATGAAATTTCCATACTTTTGCGTGGTAATAATATCTCCTCCATTAGTCGATTCTTTTCCGTCGTTTGGGAGTACCCGTAAAATACCGTCTTTAATTGCCCAGCCTTTTTTCGGGAACGAGGCTATTTTTGCTCCGCGCCAGCCATCGGTTGTTTTTCCGTCCCACAACAGTTTCCATCCTTCGGCAATTTCCTGTTCAGACAGTGTGTTATTCTGCGCTGTTACTGTTTGTTCCGCGCTTATGCCAATCAAAAGCAGCAGAAAAAACATGGCGATCGTTTTACTTTTTATTACATTCATATTCTTCATCGTTTTTATAATTTATAAAATTCTTCCCACCCCTTACGCGGAGGAATTTGAGTTAGCATTGCATTTGCAAAAGCATTGTTAGTGACCTGTTTTGTATTGCGGTCGAACAGAATTTTCGTATTCAGTCGCTGCGCCATCACTCCAAGCGAGAACACCTGGCTCAAAGGTCCATGTATTTCAAAAGGTGAACGTGTTTTTTCTTCGCCCTGACATGCAAGTAAAAAGTTTGCGAAATGATTGGAAGTTGACTTGAGTACTTCCGGCAATTTCGATGCCATTGCTTTTGCCTTTTCTTCCGGAATAATCGAAAGAATACTGCCGTGCGAACCGCCTTTGAAAGTTAATTCTTTACTGTAAATTATTTTTCCAGGATTTAATTTGGAAGGCTGCAATTTTCCTCCTGCTACGGGCGGAATATTCGGGTCGATGTCGGATGTTCCGTATCCTGCGGGAACAGCGGGAATGTTATTTACTCCGTCGTACCATGTAATATCTACCGGCGGCATCTTATCCCTTTTCGGAAAACGGAAAAGAATTGTCGATGACTTCGGATAAAAATAATCATTATGACCTTCTAATTTTATTGGATTAACTTCGTAAGGCAATCCTAAATTAAGAAATTCGTGAATTGTGTCGAGAATATGCGCTCCCCAGTCGCCTAAAGCCCCCATACCGAAGTCATACCAGCAGCGCCAGTTTCCCTGGTGGTATTTTTCATTATATTCGTGATACGGCATTGCCGACAACCATACGTTCCAGTCCAGAGTTTCTGGAATAGCTTGCGCTTCAGGATATTTGTAAATATTAACGTCCCACGGATGCCAGCGTCGTTCAGAGTTCATGTGCGCTGTTACTTCTGTTACATCTTTAATTATTCCAGCTTCTTTCCATGCTTTGAACTGGAAATAATTAGCTTCCGAATGTCCCTGATTTCCTACCTGCGTAACCACGTTTTTGTGTTTTTTTGCAGCTGCAATCATCAGTTCAGCCTCATAAAAAGTTCTTGCCATTGGTTTTTCCACATAAATGTGTTTACCTTGTGCAATAGACAGCATTGCGACTGGAAAATGGGCATGATCGGGAATAGCCGCCGCAACAGCTTCTATTTCATTCCCCATCTTATCAAACATTTCCCTGAAATCCTTGAATCGCCGGGCGTTTGGAAACATATCCAAAATTTTCCTGGTTTGAGGAGCGCCCAAATCAACGTCACAAAGCGCCACAATATTCGCCAGACCAGTTTTTTCAAATTCACGGATAATATCCTCTCCCCTGTTTCCAATGCCAACGCACGCAAGATTGACTCTCCTGTTAGCGCCCTTAACCCTTGCCTGCTGCGCTGCTGTCATAGATTGAGCGATATTTAAACCGCCGAGTGCAAGACCTGCCGTAGCCAGTCCGCCTGTTTTTAAAAAAGTTCTCCTTGTAATCATATCGGTATTAAAATATTAAATAAATATTATCTGACAAAGTTAAGAAAAAAATTTGGCAAATAACAAAAACAGGTAAGCAGTTTTGTTATTTTCGATTTTGCAATATCCAAAACAAATCATTACCTTTGTGAAAACGAAAAACGATATGGATAGTAAAACAGTAAAAAAATTGCCTTACGGTATATCTAATTTCGGAGTTTTAGCTACCGGAAATTATGCATACGTGGATAAAACACAATTTATTGAAATTATGGAGAAGGAAGGCAATCCCAATCACTTTTTCATTCGTCCTCGCAAGTTCGGTAAAAGTTTGTTCTTTTCTATGTTGTCGTATTATTATGACATAAATCTCAAAAACGATTTTGACAAATATTTTGGCAATCTCTATATCGGAAAAAATCCTACGCCTGAGAGGAACAGTTATGCCATGCTAACATTCGATTTTTCCGGACTTGATACATCTGGCGAAGAAGAATTTAAAAAATCTTTTTCACAAAAAGTAGAATTTTCTGTCCGTATTTTTTTGAATATGAACACTACTGTTTTCCCTGATGCAAAAGCGTTGATGCAAAA
>JAIRPX010000335.1 GCA_031256775.1 Dysgonamonadaceae bacterium | reverse complement strand
TGCTTGTGTTCACCGAAGACGCGCTTGAACGTCAGGTCATATTTGGGGTCTAAATAACGTGCCATGGTTAATTGTGATTTATGAATTAAGATATTATACAAAGATAAGAATTAATTTGGGAACAGGAAAGGGTTTATCAAAGACACTTTCACGTTCATTTATATATTTTATTGAAAGTGGTTTTTAGTGTGACAGGGGATGCCGTGTTGCGTATCGGCCGCTTTTGGAAATTTCGCCAATCTTAAAATCCACGATTCAATTCCAAAATAAAAATATGATATTATTTCGTGGATAACAAAATTAGAAGATAAAAAACTGCTCAAGGAGTTTTACAAAATGGCCACTGTAGATAAGGATATTATCATTTATCTGAAGAACAAATAGATATGCTGCAAAAACCGTTTAATTCCGGAAGAAGATTTATCAAAGCAGAATGAAAAAATAGCTTTATTAAAAACGTTTTGAATGGAAACAGCTATTAAACAGCGCGACCATATTTTTGAGTACTGGAACAGTTGAAACCAAAATAATGAATATTCAAAAAGATTGCGGATAGAAATTAACAACAACATTCAAATACCCAGGTGACATCCTGAATGAGGGAAGAAAAACAGATTGCAAATCAATAAAAACACTGGTTATAGGACATTTCAACCTTTTATATAAACTTTTATATAAAATAGATAGTAAGCAGATTGTTGTTGTCGCATTTTGGAATAATCGACAAAACTCCGAACAATTGACGTTTTTTTATTTAATCACCATAATCTTGGTAACTGCGCCTTGACTACCGTCGGAAGTAGCAGCAAAAACAAGGTAGATACCGGCCTTTACAATATTGCCTCTTATGTTCGTACAATTCCAAGTGTATCGGCCGCCTTTGGAAATTCCTTCTTTGATTAGATTTCCCGTCATATCGGTTATTTTAACTGTGGAATTTTGCATTAATCCGGTAATTATTACCTGATTATTCCGTGTGGGGTAAACCGGATTGGGAAAGGCATATACATTGGAATAATCCGTTTTTCCTTCAATAGCGTCGCTTTGATAAGAAACCAGTCCAGTATCTGTTCCGATAAATACTTCGCCCGTTTGATGATTTATAGCAATCGAAGTAATATTATTGGAGATGAGGGACGAATTGCTTTTGGTAAAATTTTCTACATTTACTGTTTCGCCGGAATTATCCATAACAAAAATACCGTTACCGGTAGTACCTATCCATTTTCGGTTTCCTCCGTCAACGGCAATCGCGGTTACCCGTTGTCCTTCTAAAAGATAATATCCGTCGCCGTATTGGTTGGTCGAAATAATCCGGTTACATTCACCTCTGCCAACCTGTTCAAACGAAGAAAAACTGACAGGGCCGTTATCGGTTCCTGCCCAGACAATTCCGTTCAGATCTTCTGCCAAGCACAAGTAGGTTGCGGCTTTGATATTGACGCCTCGCTGGTCGACAAAATTATCGGAAAAATAAAAAGTATCATCATTTGGATTGTCGATAGTATTATTATCATCCAAAACAAAGATCCCGGATCCTGCCCGGAAACGGTTCACCCATTTTTGGTTGTTCCGGGTAATTAGTAACCGGTTGGGTTGAACTCCCGACATTGGCGGATAAAGGAATGATGCCCAGCTATTGTCATTTTTCAAAACGACCAATCCGTTGGGTGTTTCTGCATTGACCATATACAGGTTGTTATTTTTATCGTAAGCAAGACCATCTACGCGAACAAAATGATCTTTTCTTGAATTTGTTGGCAGCGAGGAATGCAATTCGCTGTTGTCTAGCGAATAAAGTTTAACAAACGTTGTGTCTTGAAATTCATAGACGCCTTCTCCCCAGCTTGCAACAAAATAATGGCGGGAATCTCGCGGATCTACAGCTACCGACAAAAAGTCGGCGCACATATCCAGACCGGTTTGTTTCATGATGGCGTTATTATCAAAATTAAACCATTTGCCATTTTCATAGATCATCAATGTTCCCGGAATATACCTGCGGTCGGCGTCTCTGTTTCCCCCGACAACCAGTAATTTACCGGCTGTGTAAGTCATATAAAAGCATAGATTTCGCACAGGGCTGTTAACCTTGATGCCAGCAATTGTTTCTTCGTATTTCAGTTCAGATCCTTCCTGCTTTAGTTTGACTTCTACTATCCCTTTGGATCCCCATGCAATCCAATAATGATCGTTCGATGTACCGGACGGAGCAATATATCTGTATTCGTCGCTAAAAGATACTGCATCAAAACGGTCGAAATTTTCATAAAACCAGACGGAGCTCCATACTCCGACAACTAATCGGTCACGGATAACGGACAGGTGCCAACAGGCGCCGGTCGAACCAATCTGCTGCGCTTTTCCGGTTTCTACGTTTTCGACGTAAAACAGGTTTTTTGAATCATAAAATACCAAGTGATCTTTGAACAGTGTCATTTGGGTTATTTGGTTATTATTGCAGTTTTCTATGGGAGGCAAATTTATCCAGTTTTCTTTATCTTGCAAATTAGACGAAACCGGAGCGCGTTTAAGTCCTTCTCCGGTAGCCGCGTAGAGGTAATCGCCCCATTGACAGACGGCGGCTGTATTCGTTCCCAGTTTATAGTCGCTTTTTATTTCTTTTCGTTCCAAATCAAGCACAACAATACCGAACGCGGCGGATATATACACATATTTGCCTGCGATTGTAATATTATTTATTGTTTTGTTGGGTATATCCAATTTGTCTTTTATTGAAGATATATTAATTACATCGTTTTTTCCAAAAAACAAATCAATATTTCCGTTTTCATAAACCAATACCAGCGTTTTTGTTTCGGGACTGTAAGCCATTTTTATAATCTGCACATCATGCAGTCCGTCTTCAAAAGAATAAGTTGTAACTTCTCCATCTTCTTTGGAATACGACATAAGCGAGCCATCGTATACGGCAAAAACGAAATGTGGCGTTTCTGTTACCAAAGTAGCATTTTGGTAGGCCATGTAAGATTTCCATTGTCCGACACGCTGTCCGTGAATAGAAAAACAAAACAGGAATAAAAGAGGGATAAATCGGACAAAATTACTCGTTTTCATTTAAAAATTGTTTTAATTTATTGACAGCCATTGCCCTGTGGCTGATTGTGTTTTTTATTTCCGTTCCTAATTCGGCAAATGTTTGGTCGTATCCTTCCGGTACGAAGATTGAATCGTAGCCGAAACCGCCTGTCCCTTTTTCTTCCCGGATAATTTCGCCTTTTACAATTCCTTCGAATAAATATTCTTTTTCCCCTATGATTAATGCAATTACGGTACGAAACTGCGCCGACCGATCTTTTTCTTTTTCCAAATTCCGTAAAAGTTTTTGCCGGTTGATTTTCGGATCTTTTGATTCTCCGGCATAACGTGCCGAATAAACGCCGGGCGCATTATCTAATGCTTTTACTTCCAATCCTGTATCATCGGCAAAGCAATCCAGGTTATAATTTTTTTTTACATAACGGGCTTTTAGGAGTGCATTGTCTTCCAGTGTTTCTGCTGTTTCCGGAATATCTTCTTGGCAATAAATATCTTTTAAGGACAATAACTGTACGTTATTGCCCAATAGCGCATGAACTTCTTCCAATTTGTTCGAATTATTTGTAACAAAAACCAATTTTTTCTTCATAATATGTTTAAACGTAAAACGCATACAAAAATTTTATTTTTATCATGCATTCTATTAAACTCATTTTTATTCGCTCCTAATAACAAATCATCAAAACATTTAATTTTTGAGCGGACATGGAAATTTTGTAATTGCCTTCGGCGAGCATTTCACCTTCCACTTCGCCTAATGTGTAAGGATCGGAATGTATTTCAAGCGATTGGGTTTTGAATGTAACTACTTCTCGCATCCGGATATGAGTGCCGGAGAAAAGATTTCTTACATTTGCAATTACCTTGAAGAAAGAAATTTTTCGGATAAGAACCACATCAAAAAGTCCATCGAAAGGGTCGGCTGAAGGTACTTGCTTCATGCCGTTGCCGTTGTATCGGCAAATACCAACGGCTACATTGAAAACCGCTTCATCTATGTGAATTTCCGGCGATGAAACGGCAACTGTTCCTGTTTTGTAGCTGAATAATACTTTCAGCAAATTCCATAAGTAGGTTGCGGAGGTAAGCAGTGTCTTTTTACCGTTGATTGTTTTTTTTATAACTGCTGCATCGAAACCAAATCCGGCGATGTTGATAAAAAAACGAGCTTCCTTCAGATTTTTTCCCCGGTAACATTCAACCAGTCCTACATCGTGAAGCGCAAAATTGCCTTTCAAAAAATGATCAATAATACGATGATAATCAGCAGGGTAATTGTGCGTATGCGTCCAATCGTTGCCTGTGCCGACAGGAATAGGTACAATAAAAACACGGTTGGCGTCGGCGCCGGACGAAAAAATGCCGTTGACGATCATATTGGCAGTGCCGTCGCCACCCAGAAAAATGAAATATCGTGAACCGTTTTTGCAAAGTTTTTTAACAATTGACAGGGAATCAATAGCGCTATGGGAAATATGTTCTTGGAAGCGGATTTTTTTCTCTGTTAAAATTTGCGTAATGTCGTATCGGCATTTCATGCCTTTTCCCGAATAAGCATTCGGATTGATAATTACTTGCCAATCAACCGACAAAACATTTAATTGCTTTATTTTCCTGTTGCTCATTTTAGGTTAGTGACGAGATAAATCTCATATACTTCAGGCTATGAGTTATAACTTTGTATTTCAATATAATATTAAAAGATGAGTTTTAAAATCTCTTTTACTTTAGCAGCTGTAAAGATAGTGATTATTTTTTATGAATGACAAGTAAATAAGTATATGTTTTATTGAGGAAATAAAATAAAAAAATACTATTGATGATTAATTTTTATCAAATTGTCATTTTTTGAAACTAAATCACGTACTGTGTCAATTATTTGACGTATCTTTGTATTGTATTTAACCGATTGTAGATTTATGCAAAATTATTGTAGTAAATTACGAAAAAATAACTACGTTGGTCGCATTCTGGGAATGAGTGTTTTTTTTACGCTGGGATTTTTTGTCACAGTTCTGCAAGCGCAAAAAAGTAATACATATACTTTTTCGTTAGGAAACAAGACCGTTGTTATGGCAGGTAACGGTGATGTGCTTTCCACTACAAGCGACGAATATAATCTTAATGCAAACAGTAAAATTATTCAGATAACGAGTTTTAACGGTGATATTTTAGTTGGCAACAACCGCGATATTTCAGTGTGGGAAGAAAGCCGTTACTCTGCAGTTTTTTATTTTCCGATAGACAAGTATTTGCTGCTCCGCAATTATCGCAGCAACAACGCTTCGCTTGCCGCACTCGATATACTTATCAATACTATACAAATAACAGAGAATATTGATACGATTGAAATTGTCGGGGCTTGTTCGCCTGTCGGCAATGAAGATTATAATATGAAGCTGGCTTTAAGCCGGTGTATGGCAATGCGTTCTTATCTTCGGTGGAAGCATTTGGAATTTGCCGAAAAATATCCTATAAAGTTTACCGTCGTGGGGGTGGACAGGAAAGGCTACCGTTTTTTAAAAAAAGAACGACCGGCGCTTAGTGAAGAACAAATATGGGACATGCTTCAATATACAACCATACACTTCAAAATGAAGGATGGCTCTCGTGTTATTCTTGGTCCGGACAGGCAAGAATCATCTTTAGATTCTAAGAAAAACAAACCGATATTTAATAATGAGGTACAAGATAATGAGGCACAAGTCGACACTCCAACGCATACAAAATCGAACAACATTCGCGACACCTTGTTTTTGAAACAGGATACCGCATATCTATATATCGGTAAAAACGTTAAACCGGCGCCGACGTGGTATGCAGCGCTTAAAACCAACTTACTCTATGATGCGGCACTCCTGCCCAACCTCACTGCCGAATTGTATATCGGACGGAAATGGTCGCTGGCCGTAGAGGGCAACTGGAGTTGGTGGACATTCGGCAGGCCGATACAAAACCAATGGCATCACCGTATTCAAACGGCTGGTGTTGAATTACGCAAGTGGGTCAAATCGCCGTATCCACTACAAGGACACGCTTTGGGTATCTATTCTATGATAGGCAATTACGACGTCCGTTTATTCACCGAAAACGAATATTCCAAAGGATGGTTAAGCTACTGGAGTTGGTCGGCGGGATTGTCATACTCTTACAGCTTCCCCATAGCCCGTAGGTTTAACCTGGAATTGGGACTGGCTTTCGGATACATGGGCGGACAATACTATCAATACGACTACTGCATGGCGCACGAACACTGGGCGCCTCGCTCCATACACAACAGGAATTACATAGGTCCTGCGCGAATAGGCATTTCACTTGTATGGCGGCTTGGCGGCGGGAATGACGAAAAAAGTAGAAATAATCATCATGCACAGAAAAAGCAAAAGTATCAATAATTATACGGCATACAAAATTGAAACGGTTTATTACATATATTGCAGGATTTTTTACTCTGTTGCTGGGTTTTACTTTCTGTCGACAGATGGATCTCGATCCGTGTCCGTCTACCGGCAATATCCCCATCAATGTCGTTATTCATTGGGATAGTATAGGCGATTTGTCGACGCTCCCCAGCGGCATGACCGTACACTGGTATCCGGCAAAAGGAGAAAACATCATCGCCTCTAACATGAATGTTTATGGAGGACGGGAATGGCTTTATACCGATGTATACAACGCCATGTGCCTCGACTTTAACGGAAATGTCAACCTGGCTTTCCGCAGTAACGGTACGTATGAAGATTTTGAGGTCTATAACATTCGTTCAACAGGTACATACAATTCGTTCGTTCCTCAGTTGCCCGGAGAGGTTACAGTGGCCGAAGCCTATCCCTATCGGCTTTATATCGACAGCCGCAAACAAACGATCGATCTTGAACAGCCATTGTCTGAAGATACCGTTACCGTAAATTTTTATCCTAAAGATATATTGAGGGAATTTTCCTTCCTGATATACGATGTGAAGGGCGCCGAATACATAACACGGAATAGCGGCGCCATATCCGGCATGTCGGGATCTTATTTTCCCGCAAGCGGAAAACTCGCCGCGTCGCCTTCTACCATACTTTTCTCACGCGTAGAAGCTATCAAGGATGGACAAAACAGCCCGCGCTGGACTGATACGGAAAAAGCGCTCTTTGCCGCCAAGAATCCGAACTGGAACAGTTCCGACACGCTCACCGGATGGACGCGCGACTGGATAACAGGGAAATTCGTTACTTTCGGGCCGCTCAATGCGAAAGATCACCGTTTCCGCTTGACCGTAGAAGCTATCAATACAGGCAATGACTACTATTACGGCGCATGGGAAAATACGGTAGCCGGTCAAATCGACAGCGCAATGGGCAAAAAAGGAACTCCGGAAGAACAGCTCGCATGGCGTCAACGCAACGGCGGATACGATATCATCCTTTTTAACGATAACCGGTTGACGGTTGACAGGAGCAACAATACGGGCGACGGCGGATTCTTGGTCGGCATTGGCGACTGGGGCGATATAGTAAATGTCCCCATGCCGGGCAGTACGGCGCGTACCGGAGCCTTGCGGGCGGCTATCAATACTTACACCACTATTCCTGACTTCGTGATAAACGGGATACATAGCGGTGGAGGAATGTCGCCGTCGCTCGTTTTTAACGAACAGTATGTTTATAAGCCCGAAAGCGGTCTGATTTGGGATTATGCGCCTAAAAAATTCTGGCCGTCTTCGGGAGAGATAGATTTTTACGCATATGCACCCGCCGGAATCAAGCACCTTACCAAAGGATTGTACAATAATGGCGGAAATCTGAACGTCCCGCCGATAATCGGATATTCCATGCCGCACAAAGAGCGTGAAGAACCGCCTCCCGGTACTGGCGAACGACCTTCGCCCTTGATAGTAGACGATGATCAGGAAGATTTGCTGGTGGCTGTACAAAACCGCACGTCGCCGCAATCCAATCCTGTACCGATAAATTTCAGACATGCTTTTAGCAGAGTAACTGTTAAGGCGAAAACCGACAAGGATTATGGTAATTTCAACATCAAGGTCACGTGCGTGGATTTGAGAAATGTATATGCGGCGGGAAAACTTGAGCTGAAGCCGGACGGTGTTGGCGGCAGTTACAGCACCGGTATCCCGATGGAAGTTGGTGACCATTTCAGATACAATGGAAATGTAACGTTATGGACAGACCTCGACAGCCTGTCGAATTACCGGTTCAGGCTAATATCGGGCGCCGTTGTCATAGAAGATCAATATACCGCGCTGCTGAACAGCGTCGACGGGATATTTGTAATACCCCAAGCAGCAGGCAATGCGGCGGTATATGTGGAATACGATATATATTCGGTTTTGCCGACGGGCGGCGAGCTGTATCTGGATTCACGCAGCAAACTGCAGCTATTGCCGGTTGGATTTGCTTTTGAAATCGGGCGGCAGTATGAGTTGCAGCTAACTTTAGATATTCCGTAGATTAATAATAATTATTCTTATAAAATAACAAATAAAATTAATTAATTAAAAATTCTTCATTATGAAAAAGAAAAATTTATGTTTAGGATTGTTTCTTCTGGCATTAGCCGGATTATGGACAGGATGCTCCAACAATGAACCCGTTGAGGATCCCGCAAACAATCAGGTAATTTCGTTCCGTGTGCAAGGCAGCTTGCCCTCTCCCAAAGTACCCGGAACTACGGATACTTATATGAACGCTTTTGTGGTAAATGCTTATGGAGATGTAACCGGCAAAGGTGCGAATGCTAAAGCGACAATGCTCGCTACAATAGTATATCGCAAGGAAGGTGGGGGATTCGACTATAATCCAAAAGTTTTTTATTTTGCAGGCGATAGCGAAGTTGAATTTTCTGCATATTCGCCTGTAAGCCCAAATATTACGAATGGATTAGGCAAAACAGGTACTACTAACACAATTACATATACAGTTCGAGAACCGGAGCAAACTAAGGGCGACAATTCGCAGGAAGACCTGCTGGTCGCTTATACCAAACAGGTTAAGGCAGACTTCTCTAAGAACGTTACTCTCAACTTTAAACATGCCTTGAGCCGCGTATATGTAACAGCTAAAAATAAAACGAGCGAAACAGTTATTATCGATTCTATTAAACTCGTAAACCTGTATGAGGAAGGCACGCTTGATATTGACGCTACCGGTTGGTCAGGTGCAACTAGCGAGGTAAATATCAATAAAGGCTATAACACGATAACGTCGACAAGTAGTTTTAACGAATATAAAGTATTATGGACTATTCCAGGCCAGCAGAAAAAGTCATATACTT
The DNA here is from genome assembly GCA_031256775.1 of Dysgonamonadaceae bacterium. Taxonomy (GTDB): domain Bacteria; phylum Bacteroidota; class Bacteroidia; order Bacteroidales; family Azobacteroidaceae; genus Azobacteroides. The sequence continues at coordinate 31,724 of JAIRPX010000335.1, read as the reverse complement.
ACGTACTTCCTCCTTCAGGCGTGGCGGTGCCGGCATCTACAGTTTTGCCAACCTACGTTGTTTCCAAAGAACAGGGAATGTTAATATTACCGCAAACGACAGTAAACGAAAACAACAATTCGATAGCTGACCCTGGCGACTTTTATCTGGAAGTAAGTTATAGAGTTTCCAACATTACGGAAACAGCTAAAATTGCGTTTAAAGATATAAACAATATAAATCCGACGGCAGCTAAAGAAGGTTTAACTTTTGAGTTTGGTCGTCAGTATGCGTTGAATATTAGTTTTGATGATATTATTAATCAGGCAATTAGTTTTGATGTCAAGGTTGAAGATTGGGATACGCCGGTGTCGACTGTTAATCCGTAAATCAATGTAGAGACAAGGCATTGCCTTGTCTCTACAAGCCGCGCAGCAACGACGTTGCGCCCTAAGACGCAACCTGTAAAAAATCGGCCCGTGTACGTTTGATTGCGTACGCGGGAACAAATAAATACTGAGATACAATGGAATCCCGTTACAGACATATTATTATTTTAATTCTTGCAATTGCCTGTATTGCAACTTTGCAGGTAGTGGCACAAAAACCCGGCAATACCTTGTATGATGTGGAACTCTGGCTCAAAGCCGATGAAGTGCAAAGTACGCCGCCCGCCAATGGTGCAAGCGTTATTACCTGGACAGACATGTCGGGAAAAGGACTGGATTTTGTGCGGCGAGGTTCGGATCCGGTGCCGACCTATATGCAAAAAGGCGCATTTAATTTTCAGCCTTCGCTCTTTTGGAGTGCAATTACGGGTGACAGAAACTTGACCCTGATCTCCAATACGGCTTTTACTCCGAATGCGAACAAGTCGTATTATGTTTTTACCGTCAGTAAGCCGTATGATTACACAAGAGACTATGCTATGCCGATTATTTGTATGTATCCTGCACAAAGCTGGGGATCGGATTATCAACATCCGAATTCCGGCGTTTCTTGGACAGGGGCCGGCAATAGTGCGAGTCATGGTTCGCAGAGAAGAATAAGTACCGGATTCAATACAACATTAAGACCGACAGGAAGTTCGGACAGTAATGGATTCAACGATAACGACCGGAAAGAAGGGCTTATTTCGTGGATTGTCCCCAATAACGGAACCGGTTCAGGCGATTTTGCTGCCATATATCTGAATGGACGGAGAAGTCCTTATTGGACCGGATCCGGATCCGGTGGAGCCCAAAGCGGTCGGGGTAATAACTGGACGCTTCACAACAACATAGCTGTAAAAATGCAGCTGGGACAGGGCGGAACTCGTGATAATTTTCCTTTTGCAGGCGAAATTATGGAAGTCATTATTCTTTCCACGACGGGCAACACGGCAATCAGTACCATCGAGCTGAGAAAAATACAATCCTACTTGGCCATAAAATACGGTTTGGAACTGAAAAAAACCGACACCAGCTTCGCACAGGACAATATCGTCAATTCCGATGGCTATAATGTATGGAACGTTGCCAACGGCAGGGGAAATCATGCCGACGACGCCGTCTACAGTCATAATGTGTTCGGTATAGGCCGCGACGACGCCTCAGGATTAAATCAGAAACAATCACGAAGTATGAACGACGACCGGATAGCTGTGGCTCTTGGCTTTTTTGCTGAGACCAACAATCAGAATACCGGTAATTTTCCCGACGATAAAACTTATTTGTTGCTTGGCTCCAATGGCAGGTTTGGCGACAGCATTTATAATTATCCGGCAGGCACAGCTTTTACTAATGACGTTATTGGCGAAAAAATCAATTACCGTAGCGCAGCCGTATATAAAGCGCAGATTACAATTGCAGGTTTGGCTACGCAGAGCATCGGCCAAACCGTGAACATAAGAGTTCTTTCCGAAACCGCAAAATATATACTTGTTTCCACAGATTCTATATTTGCCGTGAACAATACTCGTATTTACCCGATTACGGCAAAGACGGCTACGGGTGTAGAAATTAACGATGGGGATTATATTTCAATTGCATACTTTAGGGTAATGCCCGGCGGCATAAACAGTGCAGGTCTTGCTATGTGGCTAACTCCCGACTCTTACAACAACGGTGTTTGGAAAAACATCATTGACGACGCGATAGGTAACTTTACACAACCGGCAAACTGGACAAAAAAGACACCACCCCAAAAAGTGACAGGCCAAAATTTCCACCCTGCCGTGCAGTTCCGTCCGATTGGCCAAGATAAAGTGCCTAATCGGTTACAATCGGAAAACGGTATTAACCTGACTACAAGTGACGCTTTTTCTTTCATTCTGGTATATAAGGCAAGTAATGCCGGATTTCCTTATCAGAATATTCTGAACTTTGCAGGTGGAAATTTATATAACGGGGAGAGTTACGCGCTTGGTTACGAAAATAATAACAGTGACATATTGTCTATAGGCTGGACTACTAACCGAAGAAATTTGGGTGCGGTGCCGTTTGACGCAACAGCGCTGGTCACTGTTGATAACAATAACGGTCAGGGCGGAACCGTAAACGGTATACGGCACTATCTTAATGGCTTGCAGATAGCGAACGCCACTACGGCAGCCGGCGCGGTAAATAATCAGATCGTACTTGGCGGCGGTTACTGGAATCTCACAACCGTTGGCTCCCGAAGTGTAAAAGCCGATATTCAGGAAATAATCATGTTGAAACGTCCAAAAGCTGCATATCCGTTTTTGGAAAATGTAAATTCAGGGATTGATTTAAGAAAAATCAATTCCTATCTTGCCATAAAATACGGTATCACGCTGAATAACAACGATCCATATATCAATTCCAACGGCGATACCGTCTGGATTAGAGACGCCAATTATAACAGCAATATTTTCGGTATCGGGTGCGACGAGCTGGCAGGCCTCTACCAGAAGCAAGGCGTCAGTAGCACCAGTCCCTTGTTGACCGCATATATAGGCTCCAAACTGGAAACTCTTAACAGTCAGAATGACGGAACCTTCGTCGATGACAGGACTTTCCTTATGTTCGGCTCAGCTAGCGGAAACATTATTCAGCCGTTGTCGGGAATCAACGATAGCGATCAATATGAAAACGGACAAATCTCGGCGATCAATGGATTGAACATCCAAAGTCCCGTATATAAGACGCAGCTGACAAACATCGATTCAATGACAGTGAGTTTAAAGGTAGCTTCGTCAGACTTTCAGTACATCCTTGTTTCAAACAGCGATGCCTTTCCGCCTGCTTCCACCAAGTTTTATATGATTAGCCTTTCTAATGCAACGGTGGATATTGGCAAGAACTACAAATATATCAAGGCTATAGGGTTTGCTCCGGGGCCCGGTGGTATACTCAACGGATTGCGCTTGTGGCTCAGCGCCAACGACGAGCTTTCATTGACCGTAAGTGATATATCCACTTCCGACAACAAGCTGGCGGCCTATCCCGACAAACTGCCGGAAGAAAATGAGCTGCCTGTAATTTTGGAATGGAAGGACTTAGTAAGGCAACAAACATACTCGTATAGTGGTGGAGATGTATCAGACAATCACCGCTATACTGTTTTGAAAAAAAATTCCCCACTGATGAACTACCATCCCTCAGTTCGTTTTTGGGCAGCGGCCAATAACCGTTATGGCGCCTACCTGATTAATCCGGCAACTAATATAATGCCCTGGTCAAGACCACCGGATGGCAAGCATACGGCATATTTCCTTGTAAATAACAATTTTGACACTTCTGAATATTTCTATACGCTTTCATTTGGAGGTGTGAAGTTTAGTTATATTCCGAAGCCGGGTTATTCGGCTTATAAGGATAATAAAGGTAATATGGTAGGACGTTTCAGAGCAGACGGCAATGAAATATGGGGCAGTGTCAATTTATTTACTCCGGGCGCGACTTCTATTCTGGGGTATCAGACCCGTACTAATAGTTCAGGTGGTACTAATCGAGCATATTTCCGGTTTAACGGGAATGAGGATTCGACTACGGTAAATACTAATTCAGGCCGATTTAACTGGAGTAATATAGATTTTCAAAAAGCCTCCATGTTGGGACCGGCTTATTACTATAATCGTACCCTGGCAGGCGTATTGAGCGAAGTTATATTATTCGACAGGCAATTAGATGATGATGAAGTGCAGCGTCTTGAATCGTTTCTGGCATTTAAATACGGTATAACGCTGCATCCTTCCAATACGGCAACGGGGAGATTTGACTATACTTTTTCCAATGGAACTGTAATTTGGGAAGGCAATACGGCATCAGGTAAGTTTGCCGATTTCTACCACAATATTGCGGCCATTATTCGCGACAACGCGGCTCGCTTAAATAACCGTCACTCTCATTCTACCAATGCAGGCTCGCTGCTGCATATAGGTGTAGCCGGTACAAGATTGAGCGACGACGGCAGCGAAGTCGGCGAACTGGAAAACGATCTGGAAGCGGTCGTTTTCGGGGACGATGGTCACTCCGGTAATAAGTCGGTATCAATCCCGTGTGTTGAATTTAAGAACAGATTTGAGAGGAAGTGGCTCATACACAAAGTAACCAAAAACGACCGTCCGGTCGCCATGCTTGTCGGCGCACAGGATAACCACATTTTAACGATTGGCAGCGACGCTGCCACAATAGACTATTATTCCAAATTGACTGCTGCATACAACCTTTACCTGATTGTAGCCGATTCGCCCGACAGTATTAATAGAGGCCTTTATAAGGCTGTAATTCCCATGTCGTATATTAATGGCGAACATCAGTGCAACTATATTTTCTCGGAAAAAGACACCTACATTACCTTTGGCTGGACGCAGAATACCGACGGCGGATGCTATTCGACGATACCGTTTGAAAGCAAAAAACAGTTCAACTGGAAGCAGTGGACGTTAAACCGCGTTTCTAATCCGGTATCACTCGGCAAAGGTGAAGTCGATCTTGACGACGGCATAAGAGTTGACACAACATTTATTACCTTCGCCAACGGTATTACTACCGGCTCTTACTGTCCCCGTAGCGTTTCGTTGCCAAAGAATGGGATAAAAATCTTGCGTCAAAAAGGGTCTATTGACCCTAACAGCAAGGTAACAACAACCATTGTTTTCAACGATCCCGTGCTGGCGGACTTTTTTATTTCGGGGCTTGACTCCCGACATCAGCAATACGACGAAGTAACCATAACCGGTTATTGCAATACTACTCCCGTTATCCCCAAATTAACTTATGCAGGCGATCCGGCAAAAGCCTTCTTCGAGATAAGAGCAAACAAGGCGAGGGTAACAAAAAACCGCAGTGTATACAACCCTGCCGACAAGAACGGAATAGTAAATATAGCTTTTGAAACAAGAGGCGTAACCCGGATTGTAATTGAATACACTATCAAGAACCGCGTTTACGGATCATCTCCCAACTGGATATATATCAGCCCTGTTAACCTGCGGCAAACACCTCTTCCGCCGATAATAAACGAAGATGGATTGTCGTTTTCAAAACAGGTACAAGAGCACAATATTACCACTTGTGACGATGCGGAATATTCGTTCTATTTACAGAATACAAACTGTGAAGACAAATATGTTTCCTTCGTCGACACGCTTCCCTCATACATGAGCTGGAAAGCGGAATCCGTAATATTGGACAGTATTAACGGATTGAGCAATCCAAAATTAGCCATAAATAAATATGCCGGAAGTAATATCCTGACTATCGATTCGCTGGTTATTCCGTGCGGTTCGACAGTCAAGATTACGGCGGTTGCCGAGATGGATGAACGCGCCCCCAGCGGTAATTATCTCAATCGTGCATCCATAGCTTATGAGCGTATCAAAAACAACGTCGTAACAAATACCGTCGCATTCAGCATTGACCGTGAAACGCATAAAGACTATACTGCTTTTTATGCAACGCATCAGGCACGTCTCGACAAGGTGAAATTTGTTGCCGTTGCCTCATCCGCCAGCTACATTGCAGGCGACAGTATTGAAGTTACGCTTACAATTGATAATCCCAATATCTTCATAACCGATTCGTATATGAACCTGAACTGGGACGCCGGTTTTAAATTTGCAGGCGACTCGATAATTACTAATGATATAGAAAATAAATACATTATCTATCCCAACCCTAAAGACACAACAGCGTCTCTGTTTATCCTTGCGGGATCAGAAAATAATGAAGAAGGGTTTACTCTGCAAATGGGAAAGACAACCATAACATTCAAGCTCAAAGCTCCAGACGAAAAGGATTTGGTATTTGAGAAGGACGAATTCGGAAATCCGACAGGATTAGTCAGTCCCTTGAATGTATATTATGAATTTTCCACAGGAATGGATGATCCCTGCCTGCTCAAGGCGTTGAGCGAAATGACTGGAACTCTGGTGATTCCTTTTCTTGGCATTAAGCGTATATTTGTGGATGAACAGGCTACGAATGTAACCGATACAACGGGACTTAATAACGGAATGTCATGGGAAAATGCTTTTCTGCGGTTTGCCGATGCGCTCGAAGTTGCCCGGAATTATCCCTCCATCGATTCTATTTTTGTAGCTAAAGGTACTTACAGGCCGATCTTCCAGCCGACGGGAGCGTCCGGTTCGGCAGGACGACAGGATCTTACGTTCGATTTGCCGGACAACGTGAAAATTTTCGGCGGATTTGAGAACAGGCTTAACGGTATGGCATACGACCTTGATGACCGGCCAAACAAAAATACTACTGTCCTGTCCGGCGATATGTCCGGCAACACCGGTGTTGACACCAATGATGTTTATCATGTATTAACAGCAATACATAGCCGAGGCGTTGAAATGGACGGCTTTTCTGTGAAAGATGGATACGCAAGAGGAAACGATTCGTTGATGATTGATAATGTACCTGTAAAACGCTATCGTGGAGCGGGCGCCTATATTGCCGATACGGCTTCAATTGTGTTCCGGAATATGAATTTCAACGGCAACAGAGCAGGTGCAACCGACGGTGGCGGCGCCGCAATATACAGCACAAGAAAATCTTCCGTTACGATTGAAGAATCCACTTTTTCGAGTAATGCCGGAACTCTTGGAGTTGCGATCCTGAATGATTCGGCGGCAATTATAAACGCGCGTAATCTAATCTTTACCGGTAACTCTGCAATGTCCGGAGCTGCAATCGCCAACTTTGCCGTTTTTAACCTCGATAGCGCTCGCATTACCGGCTCAACGGCGGATAGTGGAGCTGCAATCTATTCCGCAGGTATTACAAATATCAACCGGTTAATCGTAGATAGCTGTTTTAACACCGGCCAAACAGTAGACAGCAGTATTATCTATTCCTTTAACGGCGATCGTTTGTTGCTGACCAACTCCTTGTTGAGAGGAAATGTCGGCGGAATTGTCATTGGCGATAATACGCTCGACTCTCTGATAAACTGTACCCTTGCGGGAAATAAGAAAACAGCGATTATATTGACGCAAACCACTTCTAACTTTGCACTGATAAACAGCGTCGTTTACGGTAATGAAAACAGCGTAAAAAACAATGGCGGAACTTATATGCAAAAATATAGTCTGGTACAGGACGTTGACAGCACAAGCAACGGTAATGTGAGCGGCATCAATCGTCCCGGTGATTATCCGCGTTTTTCCGAACTGAAAGGCTATAGCCTTGCACCCAATACATTGGGCGACTATCATACGCTGAACGGCTCCCCCGTTGTCAACCGAGGAGACAGTACGTATGTTAAGGGCAGATTTCCCGTTGACCTGGACGGAGGAACCCGCATCTGGCACCAGGTTGACATGGGTGCCTACGAGGAACAATCCGACAACATAGAGATCAAAAGAGTGGTTCCCGACTTTGGTCCCAACATCGGCGGCAGATATACCAACAATAGTGCTACGGGAACCCCATCCGGTATCGACACAACAGCGACAGGATATATTTTCCTCATTGGGGAGGGTTTCACTCATGGTATACGTGATATTACTTTTGGCGGAGTACCGGCTATCGGTGTAAACGTACTCCATGATACGATACTCACCTGTATTCCGCCCGCCGTGGATGTCAATCTTACTCAATGGATAGTCAACGATCCCAAATGGTATGAAGGTACTGTAAAAATAACGCTCACAGCAAGCAACTATTTGATGGATACCATTTATTATCGCTACCGGCATCCCATAATAATAGATTCCATATCGCCCGGTAACGGACCCTTCAGTGGCGGCACACAGGTAAAGATATTCGGGCATAACTTTTTGCCTCACGACGGAAGCGATAGTATCAGCGTTACTTTCTCGCTTCTTCCCAGCGACGCCAATCCGGCTGTAGCCGATACAATAAAAGTAACAAATGACACAATTGTCGTTACCACCTCTGCCCATCCCGTCAATTACGTAGCTGTAACAGTTGACAATGCATTGGAAAAGACTTCCCTGACAGGTAATCCATTGCCCTTTACATATTATCCTACAGTCTTTATAGTAAACGGTAAATGGTCTACAGCCTATAATTGGGAAGAACAAAGTTCGGACTCAATTTTTCCTTATCCCAAATCGGTAATCCGGATCAAAGCCAACTGCGAACAGGATATTGACGTCGATATGGACAGCATAACAGTATATCAGGGCAAATCCTATACGCTCGATGCCGGAAAAAAGCTCAATGCCAATGTATTTACACTCAAGGACAATGCCTCCTTCCTCAATCGGGGAGGAATTATGAATGCCATTCGGCAAAACCTTGAGCATTTGCTTATCAAGGGGCGTAACTGGTATGTTTCAAGTCCCATGCAGGGAAATACACCGCCAACAATATACCCCGCGCTCGGGAGGGATACGCTGGGTAGCGATCTGGATATGATCAGTAATAATGAATGGCGTGTCGAATATTATGACGAAAAAGCACACATTTGGGTAAGAGAAAGCAAAAATATGCCTTTTGTTACAGGTTTGGGTTATACGGCCTATTCCAAAGAAGCCGACATAGCCGTGAAATTTTCTGGTACATACAGCGACGGCGATCAGAGGATAGCCGCGCTTACCCGCCAGAACGATTCTCACCCCAAGCGCGGCTTCAACCTCGTAGGGAATCCTTTCCCTTCCTACTGGCGCTGGACGGCAGACAATACGCAAGCAGTTAATTTGTACAGCACAATTTGGTATCGTACCAATGTTGGAATGCCACCGACAGACTCTACTTATCAATTCTGGGCATATAACGCTGCCGGCAATGTAGCTGTGGCTCCGGGTTGGGAAAACGAAATACATGCTAGTCCTTATAGCTTAGCTTATATACCGCCAATGCAGGCTTTCTGGGTACGGATTCAGGATGGACAATCATCCGGGACGCTGACATTTACCAATGATCGCCGCTCTCATTCCAATCATGGCAGTAATATATTGAAATCAGTGGAAGCTACTGAAAATGAAATGCGTCCCTTATTGCGCCTTACCCTTACCGGCGGTGCAACTTCGGACGAAACGGTAATATATGCCGATCCCACAGCGCAAACCGGTTTTGACGACTACGACAGCGACAAAATGTTTGCCGGAGCAGGCACTGAACTGTTTACATTGCCGGACGCTGCAACAAACAATGAACGCCATGAATTAGTAATAAACGGACTACCGCTAATTACGGACGGAACGGAAATTACGATCGGTTTTCAGGCCGACGAAACCGGCAGCTTCAGCTTTCGTGCCAAAGAAATACTGAACTTGGATACACTGGATGTAATCCTGCAAGACAAGTGGCGAAAAGAAGAATTTAACCTTCGCAGCGACGCTGCTTACAACTTTACTTCCGGCAGTACTCCTAATGTAGAACGATTCAGTATAGTTTTCCGTCGTTCTGCGGGTACCGGCTTGCCGTCCGTTTCCGGAAACGGCGACAACTTGCTGGCCTTTTCCGAAAAAGGCGGCAGGATAATTGTCGTACTGCAAACAGGAAACTTGCAAGGCAGCGCCGGAAAAGTTTCTGTATATGACGTTACCGGACGGAAACTTACAGAGCAAAATATCTCCACAGGTGAGCGTACCGTACTCAAAGGGATATTTGCGGAAGGCATATATGTATTACGTACCGGAAAGTTTTCGGTGAAGGTAGCTGTAAAAAATGATTAATACCGTTATAAAAAACATTCCATATTAAAAAAATAATATGGAATGTTTCATAATCAAAAACATTAAAAACACAATTCGTTGTTACAAGCGATTGTTATTTTACAATAACTTTTACCGCTTTGGCTGTTCCTGCTTTTACGATGTATAAACCTTGAGGTAAAGTGATGGTTCCTTTACCGGAAACAGTTTGTTTTATCATACGTCCATCGAAGCCGTAGATAGAAACTTTTTCGTTTGCCGCATTCACAATAATGCCGCCCGCTGTATTACGTATCAGATCTGCTGGATAAACGGGTGCAATGCCGTCTCCGGATGTATAAGCTGTAATGCTGGTAACAGTTGCTCCATTGTAAACATTAACAGCTAAGCCTGATTGACCATACTGGTCAACTATATATTCCCCGTCGTTGTCTTTTGCCCATTCCTTAAATTGTCCGGCAGTAAATGAATATTTATTTTCAGCACCTTCCGGAGTTACCTCTTTAGCTATAAATTCATACTTGTTACCAGCCCAATCAATACTCAAGATAAATCCCACACCCCAACCTGGAGCTGTTGGAGTTGTTGTTGTTGATGCGATAGTCAGTACAACTTCGATTGGGGTAGTATCCGGAAAGTCGACAAATTCTTCCAATAAGAGATTTTTGCCTTGGGAGCCACTTAAATGAAGTTCTACCGGAGTGCCGATCGGTCCTTCTTCGCCGTTATCGTTATCATCATCCGTAAAATACGCTTCTTTCACAATTATGGTGCCTACTCCGCCGTTCCCGGATTGTATATAAACTTGCTTTACTTTGGAAGCCCCCTCTGTATTTAAGACAACTTCTCCTATTGTTTCTCCGGTAATAATATCCTTACTGGAATTGGACACACCATCATATTCAATAACAATTCTCACAGGAAATGGAAGTGATTCGAATTTGATGATCAGTTTTTTAAATGCCGACAAATCTGTTGGAATATCATCTGGAGCTAACCACCATCCACATCCCGTCCACGCGGTTATATAAGTGATAGCACCGTTTCCATCGGAAGAGGTGTCTCCCCATCCGGATGTACCAATGGCAGCAATAGGCAGATCATATTTTTCGGCATACATAGCTACGCTAAAAAACATAGCAAATAAAAACAGGAGTCCGGATTTTACCCCCCCCCTAATTAATTTTTGTTTACACATACTGAGTAATGTTTTTCTCATGATTTTTAAAATTAAATAATTAACAGATAAAAATGTTATTTCTCGCTCAATAATTTGTCAAAATTATTCACTTTCTATGAATTGAACAACAAATATGTTTACAAAAACTATAATTTAGATAACATGCTTTGTAGAAATTGATACATTTCACCCGGTAAATTGTAAAGTAAAAAAAGAGACTGTCTCAAAACGGCCGCCTCTTTTTTTTTATTTTCAAGGTGGTGAGTTTGAGTTTTTGAACAGAAAAATATTTTTGGGTTGAAGAAAATTTTTGTTTTTGAACAAAAATGATAAAAACGACCGGTTTTTTGACAAAAAACAAGTTTTTGAAGGATTTTTTCTGTTCTTTTGAAAGTTTTTCGCGGTTGATTTTGGCAATGCGTTCTTTCAATTCTTCGGAGTTTATCGGCGTTGGCGGCTCATCATCGGGATTGTTGTCCTGCGCTATACATTCATCGACCTGTTCGAGTATTTTTTTGATTTTAGCTTCGAGTTTCGCTTTGTTTTTTTCACAGATTTCCGTTTGCATTTTCGATTTTTTCGGCACGAATAAATGTTGTTCAGACAGGCGAACAGAATGATTTTGAGCATCATTCGCGGGTGGTACGACGAAGTTCCGCCGCCTGTGTAGGCGTCGATAACTTTCATAATATCAAGATTATCAACAATTTGACTGACAAGGCGGGCGGGAGAATCCGCAGGAATCATCTCGTCCAAACTTCTCGGAAAAAGGCAGCCCTGACCCTGATTATACTCTTTAAAACTTTTCTTTGACATAACTTATATAGTTGATTATCAACCACAAATGTATAAAAAACTTGCAAAAAACCAAATGTTTTTTGCAAGTTTTTTTACGGAAAAAAGGCTGCTCGAAAAAACTTTTAAGACAGCCCCGGAAAAACTTCATTGTCAAATTATCGCAATGTTCTTTTTTTACGGCGGTTATTGGCTTGGCTGAGAATTCTGCGGATATGTTCCTTTAACTTTTGAGTAGGATTTTCCCTCAGAAAAGATTCGATATGCCGCTGTTTTTTATCTTCAAAAATATCTTCAAAATCAATAAGGATACCGGTTTCTTCTACCGCTCCGAATTCTTCGTTGATAGCAGTTCCGAAAACGCGCATAGATGGTGACAAATTCATGTAAGCGCTTATTAAAGGAGGGATATTGATGCCGTATTTTCTTACTTCGTGGTTGAGGATTTTGTAGTCTTCTTTGTAAGAATTTTTGTTAAAAAGACTTTCCAGGTATTTACCATCCATATTTGTTTCCAGAGGAAATATGGGGGTTACCAGGTTTTCTTTGTCTTTGAAATATTTGTCTAAGAAAAACAGGATCATGTTGCGAGCTTCGGTGATGTAATTGTTATACATAGTTACTTTACCGAAAAAATACCGGAAATCGGGATCGATCACCGACAAGGCGCCGAGTCCATCCCATAAATTATCGAGGGCGAAGAGTCCTTTAGTACCGAATTTACTGGATTGGTAGTCCAGTGATACGAAAGAGCGTCCGAGTTCGACCATTTGAGGCAGGTATTTGTCGGTAAACATTTGGGAGAAATGAAATAATTCCGATGTAGCCAAGTTGTCAGGTTGTCCGTTTGTAGCAAAAGTAACGTCGTTTCCGTATCGGAAGCGGTATCCTCCCAATATTTCCTCTTCTTGGGGATCCCAGACAATCAATTGTCTGTAAGGGTTTTCCATCGTATCGAAACTATCAATATCGACCGAATGTCCCGTCCCTCCGCCATAATATCGAAAAGCAGTTTCCCGCAATCGGCCTACTTCAAGCATCAAGTTGGGTGCATTTTGATTAGTAAACAAATAGATTTCGTTTCCGGATTTATTGGTTTTCCGGAAGAGTTTGTCGATTGTCAATTCCGATTTGAGAATCGCTCTGTCGATCTTGGGAATTATATCTTCCATATTTATTATAAGAACATTTTGCTTTTAATATTGTATGTATGCGTTTTAATTTCGTCAGCCCATTGTCTGGGAGTTTTGGACGAATCGAATTGTTGCCAGGGAATGGGTTTTCCAAAATAAACGGTGAAGGTAGAACCGATAGCTTTTATCATTTCTCTCGGTAAAAATATCATTTCGATATTGAATCGGATACCCAGCCGTTTTCGAATGGCGGCCAAGTTGTAAAAGAAGCTGGAATTTTTTGCATCGAAATAGATGGGCAATATATCCCTTTGATATTCCATGGCTTTTGTAATAAACATTTTTTTCCATTCGGGATCGCTGATTATGCCCTTTGATTTTCGGGAACAAAGTCCTGCCGGAAAAGTAAGTATTTGATTTTCGGAAGCAAAAGCATTATTCAGGGCGATAACTCCTTTTTTTGCCTGCGAGCCGTGTTTATTAATCGGGACAAAAATATTTTTAAGCGGCTCGATAAAATATAAAATATCATTTACAAGGTAAATAATCTGTTTGTGGTATTTTTCTCCCAGTACAGCGGCCAGGCAGATGCCGTCCAATCCTCCTAAAGGATGGTTGGAAACAAAAATACATTTATGGTCGGATTCCGGTAAATTTTCTTCTCCTTTCAGACGGAGAGTGATGTTGAAAAAGTCGACCGCGTTTTTCATAAGATCAACTCCCGTTGCATGGCCGTTTTTCTTAAAGTAATGATTTAACTCATCCTGGCAGATAATTTTCGACAATAAAGATATAACCCAATGTGGAATTTTCTTGTATGAATCAGGCGCCTTCGAATGAAGTATTTGTTGAATATTTATTTGAAAAATTTTGTTGTTATTCATAGGAATATCCTATAAGTTATCCGGTTCATGCAACATTTTTCAGTGAAATTTCATCTATATGTTATAAAAACTTATAACAAGGATTAAATGAAAAATCGAACAAAGATAGTTTTTTCTTCTCAATTTTCAGAATAAATAAGAATAATACTTACATTTGTGTCGATTTTTGAAACAAGATCAGTTTTTCTAAGTATAGAAAGCCAGGAAATTAATTTAAATTTTTAATATATGAAAACAAAACTAATCACATTTTTGTTAATATTAGGAGGCGCTGTCAGCTTGCCGAGTTGTATAAACGTAGATGAAAAAGGAAATTATCAAGTATTAATGTCTTATGCAGTCGTTAATTATAATGTAAACATGGGAGGCCTTACGATGCTGATTCCGAATTATGAACTGGGAGCTCCCGAATTATCCCAGTCGGAACTGTCGATGGACGATTGTATTGCTGCTCGCTTTACGGTCGATTACTCCAATCAACCTTACAGCTATCTTATAGCTACGCAGATTACGTATAACGAGATTGCCCAAAGCTATCCTGTTGTTGAAGATGAATTGACGGTGGACGATTACAAATTTCCCGTGACAGGGATCTTTCCAAGTTATAATTTGTATTTCAAAGGAAAAGTATTCTTCGACATATCCCATACAGCGCCTTCGAACCAGAAAGTAAGCTATAAAATGATATGTATCAATAAAGAAGGCGAAGATGCAGAAGTAAAAGACGTATATCTGCTGGCAAAAAGCGATAACGATGCGGGCAGTTCGACGAATACCCTTACCAATGCCTATGTTTTTGATATGAATAATTTAATTCGTCTGTACGGAAAAGATACCGTTCTTGAAGGCAGTACAAACACCTCTGTGAAACGGTTGAAATTCAATTTGAAGTATTACACGGGCGAAAAAGACGGAATACCGCAATTTAGCAATGTTTCCGTTTCCGGATCGGGAAATCAACTGTCGATAGATATACTTAATTAAGATAATTGAAAGAAGTTTTGCATGTTGAAGCATCTTTTTATTCTTCTATATAAATTAATAGCGGAAACAACAGCCACATGGACAATGTTAGCTGAGGAGAAAACGGGGAAAAGCAGCGAAAATTTCCATAAAAGTTATTTATTCCCCATTATCGGGTTGATTGCATTATTGTCTTTTGCAGGAACATTACTGCTCTCTTCTAAAAGTCTGGACTTGCAATTGGCATTAAAAATAGTTATCAAACAAGCGCTTGTCTATTTCGGCAGTTTTTATCTTATCTCGTTTATTCTGTCTGAATACGTGTTTCCCCGTTTCGGTTTGGCAAAAGATCTCGGTCTTTCGGAACAATTTGCCGGATATTCATCTTCTCTGATTTATGTTGTTGCGATGGCACAGTCGTTGTTTCCGGGTTTTTTCTGGTTTTTAGGCATTGTTGTTTTTTATACTATTTACATTATTTGGGTAGGAGCAGCACAATTTTTAAAGATAGAAGAAAATCAATGGACAAAATTTACTATTTTTGCGAGCATTATAATAATGATGGTTCCTCATATCGTTCGACTTTTGGTTGAATTGATGCCGGGAATGAAAATCCGGTTATAAAAAATGGCGCAGCAGAATACGATAGTAATCAAAAATAAAAAAGCTTCATTCGATTACGAATGGATCGAAACTTTCACATCCGGAATCGTTCTTGCGGGAACGGAAATAAAGTCAATCCGTTTAGGAAAAGCCAGTCTGGTTGATAGCTACTGTGTAGTTATCAACCGGGAACTGTGGGTCAAGAATATGTATATTGCCGAATATTTTTACGGCACCTATAATAACCATGAGGCACGAAAAGATCGGAAACTGTTGCTCAACCGGAAAGAAATAAACAAAATCGAAAATCTTTCTAAAAATACAGGTTTTACGGTTGTTCCTACAAAATTATTTGTTAACGAAAAAGGATTGGTAAAAATAATTATAGCAGTTGCCAAAGGGAAAAAAATTTACGACAAACGCCAGTCGTTGAGAGAAAAAGACGATAAACGGGCTATGGAAAGAGCTTTCAAGTGACAAAGAAAAGCAATGCAATTCAAAACACGAGCCGTCTGGAAAAACATATCCGACAGCAAACTTGGATTCCCGAAAAATAATACACATCTATTAACTTTGGGTTTTAAACTATTATCTTTATATTTGCAGACAAATAAAAAATATTTATGAAGATAGCGTTAATTGGCTATGGTAAAATGGGCCGGGAAATTGAAAAAACAGCATTGGAAAGAGGCCACACAATCGTCTCCATCATAGATGTAAATAACCAAGAAGACTTCGATTCGCTGGATTTTCTCTTTTCGGCGGAAGTGGCAATTGAATTTACTCGCCCCGACAAGGCGCTCGACAATTACAAAAAATGCTTTGAACGGAATATTCCTGTTGTAGCTGGAACTACCGGATGGCTGGAACATTTGGACGAGGTTAAAAAAGAATGTAAAGAAAAAAATCAGACCTTTTTTTATGCGTCGAACTATAGCATAGGCGTTAATATTTTTTATGCTGTGAATGAGTACGTGGCCAAAATATTGAACAGATTTCAACAATATGACGTGCGCATCGAGGAAATACACCACATTCATAAACTGGATTCGCCCAGCGGAACGGCAATCACTTTGGCCGATAAGATTTTAAATCATATAGATCGAAAAAATCAATGGAAAAAAAGCTCCGTTGAACATCCCGGCGATTTATCGATCACTTGCAAACGACAAGGCGAAGTAACAGGTATTCATGAAGTATTATACGAATCGGACGCCGATATTATCAGCATTAGGCACGAAGCGAAAAACAGGAAAGGATTTGCTTTGGGTGCTGTTTTGGCTGCCGAATTTATAAAAGGAAAAACAGGATTCCTAACAATGAACGATATGCTGAAATTTACCATTTAATATATAAACAAAATGAACCGCACAAAAGAAAACTCGAAATTATCCGTTCTCAAGCAGATTCGCTCTACAACTCGATCGCAGTGGATAAAATTCGGTATTGCGTCGATATTGTATTTGTTATTTGTAATTTGGGATCATAATTACTGGCTTTTATTAGCTCTTTTATTTATATTCGACATATATATATCCCGGATAATCTCTTGGGAAGCATGGAAACATTCGGAAAACAAAGCAGTTAGAAAAATTGCCGAGTGGGCGGATGCAATTATATTTGCCTTAGTAGCCGTATATTTTATCAATATATTTATTTTCCAAAATTATAAAATACCATCATCATCTTTGGAAAAAACGCTGTTGGTCGGCGATTACTTGTTTGTCAGCAAAGTCAGTTATGGCCCCAGGGTGCCGAATACACCGTTGGCTTTTCCTTTAACGCACCATACGCTGCCTGTATTCAATATAAAATCGTATTCCGACTGGCCGCACTGGGAATACAAGCGGTTAAAAGGTTTGGGTTCGGTAAAAAGAAACGATATTGTAGTTTTCAATTTTCCGTCGGGAGATACGGTTGCCTTGAAAATTCAAAATCCGGATTATTACGACTTAATATACAATAGAACTTCGTGGGATCAGGTAAACAATGATAAATATTATTTCGGCGATGTGGTATATAGGCCGGTCGACAGGAGAGAAAATTATGTAAAACGCTGTGTCGGAATGCCGGGTGATTCTTTGCAAATAATTGATAATGATGTTTATATCAATAATTCAAAAATACCGACGCCCAAAGATGTTGAGTTCAATTATTATGTTGAAATGGAAGGCAACCGTCTTTTATCCGAAAAGCAATTCAGAAAACTGGGCGTTAGTAAAGACGACCGGCATCTCTACAATCATATTTCGGATGCAAGGGATGTGTTCAATTTTTTAGGGATAGAACGAAACGCCGCAGGCAATTATAATAACATTTACAAAATTCCGCTAACCCAGGAAGCACTCCGTTTTTTAGAAAAGAGCAGGTGGGCAAAATCCATTCGTATCGAGCCGGATGCTTTCGGTGGCCCTACCTATCCGTATTGGTATAAAACCGGTTGGCGCCGCGATAATTTTGGTCCGCTATGGATCCCGAAAAAAGGAGAAACCATTGTGTTGAATGAAAAAAACTTGGCGCTGTATAAGCGGTGTATAGTTAATTATGAAGGCAATACGCTCCGAATGGACGGGAACAAAATTTTCATCAACGGGGTCCCCGTCAACAGCTATACCTTTCTATACGATTACTATTTCATGATGGGCGATAACCGTCACAATTCGTTGGACTCGCGGTGTTGGGGATTTGTTCCTGAAGATCATATCGTAGGCAAACCGCTGCTGATTTGGTTATCAATCGACAAAGATCGCGGTTGGTTTGATGGTAAAATTCGCTGGGATCGCCTGTTCACAATCGTAAGCGCCAAATAAATTCGGTTGCGCTCTCGATATTATGACGCTATTTCTCACTACAGCCTATTTGGCTCCGGTCGAATATTATATATTATCGGTTCAAGCAGGACGGGTAATAATAGAAAGTAACGATAACTATGTAAAGCAAACATATCGTAACAGGTGTGTTATCGCATGTGCAAACGGATTACAGACATTAACAATTCCGGTTGTCAATACAGCGGCCAAATGTTTGATGCGGGATATTCGGATTGCCGACCATGGTAACTGGCAACATTTACATTGGAACGCCATAGTTTCGGCCTATAAATCTACCCCGTTTTTCGAATATTATGCCGATGAATTTTTTCTTTTTTATAAAAAAAGGCAGCATTTTTTATTTGATTTCAACGAACAATTGCGTGAATGGCTGTGTTCGCAATTAGATATATCATTCGCCGTTTCATACACTACCGGATATACGGCCGGTCCCGAATCCGGCATTTGGGATTTACGGGAAGCGATTCATCCGAAAAAAAAAACTGTGACAGAAAAATTCAAGCCCTATTACCAGGTATTTGAAAACCGGTATGGATTTCAATCCAATTTAAGTATTATAGATTTACTGTTTAATATGGGGCCTGAATCTTTTTTATGGCTTAGCTAATAAATTTTTGAAAAATAAAAAGCAAAAAACAGTAAAAAAATAAACGATTGATGTGTTTTTCCCTGAAAAATGAGCGAAATAGTGGAAAAAAGATTTTTATTTGAAAATTAAGGCGTATTTTTCTTTGTTTTAAAAATTTTATACCCTATCTTTGCGAGTGGGATTTTCATAAAATATTAATAATTGGATTAATAATAGCTGTGGACTTAAAAACAACCAGCATAAAGTTTATGGTTATAAAAAAAATAACAAGTAGTTTAGTAATGATAATTCTTAGAAAGAGTAAAAAAAGTGTAGTTGTTCTACTTGTATTGTTTTCCTTTTTACAGGGACATGCTCAGCGCGAAGTAAGAACAATAATGGAGGACAGGAGTCCGGTATTTACCATTAACAGTAATCTCCTATATGATGTTACTACGAGTATGAATATAGGGATGGAATTTAAAGTAGCCAAACGTCTTACATTGAAACTTCCGGTCACCTACAATCCGTGGACATTTGCAGACAATAAGAAATTCAAGTTTCTTCTTGTTCAGCCGGAACTAAGGTGGTGGTTATGTGAGCCTTTTGCAGGACACTTCTTTGGGTTGCATGGTCATTATGCTCTCTTCAACGTAGGAGGAATAGGACCGGAGAATATAACAGGAAATATATTTAATCATCGCTACGAAGGAGATCTTTACGGTGCGGGGATTTCGTATGGGTATCAATTTTACCTGGCGCCACGCTGGAACCTTGAATTGAATATAGGAGCAGGCTGGGCGCATATTACTTACGACAGGTATCCGTGTGAAAAATGCGCGTCTGTTGAGCTGTCGGGAACAAAAGATTATTTTGGACCTACTCAAGCGGGAATCACTTTAATTTATATTATTAAATAAGCGAATAATAAATTATGAGACTCAAATATTATAGTATGAAAACGGCGATACTATTGTTCCTGTTCTTTTTATCAAGTGCCAATAGTTACAGCCAAAATTATGGCCAAAGCAAGATACAAGGCCTTATTCGTGTGAATAAGAATCAGATACAGCCAAAACAAGGAAGCCTTCATGTAGATATAGACATTGTTTTAAACGGTGTGGAGGTATCTCCTAATAACCAGTTAATATTAACGCCTGTTTTGAAAACGGAATCGGGGAGAAGCCATCCGCTACCGTCGATATTGATTAATGGTAAAAACAGAGACAAGCTGTATAACCGATCGCTCCTTCTAAAAGGTAAAACCGGCGAAAACTTCTATCGCATCATCAAAGCAAACAAAACGAAAGTTGTGATGACAATACCGTATAAAGTAGATGTTGTTTATGAAAAATGGATGAAAGATGCAGGCATTTACCTGACAGGCGATTTCTGCGGCTGTGGCGGATCCGAAAAAGGACACGGCGAAATGCTGATATCGAAAGATTTGGGAAATCCGACGGTAGATTATGATTTTGTGCCTGTCGTTCAGTTCATTGTACCTCCCAAAGAAGATCCCAAAGAACGGGTAGAACCGGGATACGCATATGTGGTATTTGTTGTAGACCGGTGGGAAATTGTTCCTACTTTGAAAGTCGGAACTTTTGATAACCGGATAGAATTGCAAAAAATCAAAAACAGCCTGGATTATGTGCGGGGAGAACCTACCGCGCGAATCAAAGGTATTTCCATTATAGCACACGCTTCGCCTGAAGGTACTTATGAACATAATATGATGCTTTCTAAAAATCGTGCCAAGTCACTTTTGGATTATATAACCCAACAATACGGTATACCCTCGTCGGTCGCCATATCGTCGGAAGGAAGAGGAGAAAACTGGGACGATTTGATCACATACGTAACGGAAGATCCCAAAGTAGAAAATAAAGATCAAGTACTTCGTATTATCCGTAGCGTAGGTATTTTTGATGGACGGGAAAAGCAATTAATGGATTTGGCAAACGGACGCCCATACAAGTATATGTTGACAAATATATTCCCGCTTTTGCGGCGATCGGATTATCGAATCGAATATACGGTTCCGGCATTTACGGTAGAAAAAGGGAAACGACTTTTGGAAACTAAACCCGAAATGTTGAGTTTGGAAGAAATGTACCTGATAGCCAATACTTATCAGAAAGGAAGCGATGAATTTAATCATGTCTTTGATGTAGCTGTGCGATATTTCCCGAACGACCCGATAGCCAATTTGAATGCCGCAGCCGCAGCATTATTGAAAGGAAAGCTCAACTATGCCAAAGATATATTGGAAAAATATGAAGACGAGCCGAAAGCATGGAATAACCTGGGCGTTCTTTGCATGAGGGAATATCGTTTCACCGAAGCGGAAAGTTATTTGACCGAAGCTGTGAAAAGAGGAAGCAAGGAAGCTCAGCAAAACTTGAGTCTTTTACCGGAACTAAAACGTGCGTATGACGATTATAAACGCGAAAAAGCAGGATACGACGAATACCAAAAATAAATAATTTAAGAAGAGAGAGAAAAAATTTTAGTTAAACTATTAAATTCGATATTAAAGATGAAACTCAACATGAAAATGACGTTGATTGCTTGTACCATCTTAACTATAATAGGAGGATTTACAAGGTGTAATGGTGATGGTCTTAACGATAATGGAAGTTCAACGGTAAAAAATGAGGGTGAGCCTACTTATATGACGTTGAATTTATCTGTTCCTGAATCTTATCAGTTGCGTGCCGACAACGATACTTCCAAAGAAAGCACTTTGGAAAGTATAGATGTATTCATTTACAATGGAAGCGCCGATTATGATTACTATATTTCTCATTCGCGATTTAACAATCCCGTGCGGAATGCTAATGGATATACAATTCAGAATATCCCGACCTCTACCGGCGATAAGCGGGTGTTTGTATTGGCCAATTTTACCGAAACGAAAGCTAAAGAACTTGAATACAAAAATGCTAACCGTCTAAATAAAGATGCTTATACATTATTAATTTCCGATTTGGTGGCGAATAGCAAAGTAATTGCTATGACAAGCACAAAAGTGGAATCTGCTACATTCACGAGTAATGTGGAAAGTAATAGAGTATCGTCGACCTTAAAACGAGTGATCGCTAAAGTTACGGTGCAGGAAGACGATAATATTGATAAAACAAGCGTTACCGGATTAGGTACATTGAATAATTTGAAATGGACGATTGATAATTACAATAATAAATCGTTCTTATTACAGGATGCAGATAAAAAAGATCCGAATTGGGATACCTATACGGCAAGCGATTTTTCACGATGGCGGGAAGCCGATTGGGCAGATGTGAAAGCGGCGAGAAGCAATAATCTGCTTTACAGGCAATATGCACAGGAAAATACATCAAGAGATCAAAGGGAAAAAGAATTAACGCGCGTATTATTGCGGGCGCAGTTTACACCCGCTCAGGCACTTAATAAAGTCGGTGCTAATTGGGTATATCAAACTAACTATAATACAGGTACTTTTTGGGTAGTGATTGTACGGAAAGATCTTCCCGAAATGGCATTTTTTAATAATAGTACAAGTGCGAGTTCTTTTGCAAATGAAACAGCCAATGCTTCGTCACCAATAGAGTATACCGATGGTTACTGTTATTGGGATTTGTTCCTGCATAATGGAAATTATGATTGGGGAGTATTGCGTAATATTTATTATAAGTGTGTGATTAAGTCGATATTGTTTTTAGGACGACATACGCCGGATGTGAGCAAGCCGGAAGAAAAACCCGATATACCGACAAATATTTCGGCTGAAGTTACTGTTCAAGAATGGGAGAGGGTTGAATTGGGCGTTGATCTGGAGCCGTAAAAAAACAGAGAGTGACAGTCTAAAAAAAAAATACGACATGAATAAATATATTATATACATGAAAAATAAAATATAATGAATCGAATAAATTATTATTGTACGGTAATTTGCTTATTGTTATTCTTTTCTTCTTGTATCAAAGAAGATTGGTCGGGTTGTGATAAAGGTATGCGGGTAATGTTTTTTGATCCGGGCGATGAAATTCCCGCGATCGGTTCCGATGAAATACAGTCACTGGTTCTTTATGTCTATGACGATAAAGACGGTCTTATCAAAACGGAAACCATAGAGAAGCCGAGCCTGAATGATTTATATGAATTGGCTCTTCCTATTTCGGAAGGCAGTAAATATAGTCTTATAGCATGGGCTACGAGGGATACATCTTTTGTGGTAGAGCAGCCCGAATCGCGGTCGCAAGCGCGGATAAAAATGAAAATTTCCTCCGGAACAAGAGAGCAGGGTGAAACAATTTTTTCCTTGTTTTATGGAAATACCGATACCGTGCTGACGGAAACTAAAGATGTGGTAATTCCGGTTCCTTTGCGTCGAAATTCGAATAAGATCAATGTGTTTTTCCACAATTTCACTAATCCGGATACATACGGATATAACTTTTTGGTAAACGATAATAATAACGTTTACAGTTTCGACAACAATATAGTCGACAGTGATAATTTTTCTTATTCCGTGAAGGGATTTGTTAAAACGGATGATGTGCCTGTCGCTTCTATAATGGTTTTAAAATTGAACGAATCGCATCATCCGACCTTAAATGTTCATGGTGCAAGTGATGCTTTAGCGTTGATAAACAACCTCGACTTATTATCGGTAATACAGGCTAACTACCCTAATGATTGGAAGAAACGGCATGAATTTGATATCCATATCTATTTTAGCGGATTGGAAATAACGATCGAAGGATGGGGTTCGATTACAATAGACGGTCCGCTGGCTCCCTGAATTATTTTAATTAATTAAATTGTATAATAAAAAAAATAAAACATACTATTAAATATATGAGAAAGATAAAAAATAGTTGGCAAAATTGGACGAGCTTGTTTGCGATAATGCTCGTAATGTTTGCGTGTACTGATATCGTAGATACTCCTACTCCTCCGGGACCTCTGGGCGAAGATGAAAAAGAAATTACAATTGCTCTTTCCATTCCGGAAACGTCGCTGGCTTCCAGCTTGCGTTCAATTTCCGATGCAGCTGAAGAAGCAATCCCTGTTATAAATGTTTTGGCGTTTCGCAGAAATGCCGGGAATGAACTTGTTTACGATTATTCGCCTTCTTTGCGGGGCGCTCCTGCGTCTAAGGGAAACCATATGTATACCGTAACGATCGTGGCACGGGTAAAAGATTACGAGCAACAGTTTGTAATGATTACCAATGTAGATACCGCTACTTATACTGCATTAAGATACAGTGAATTATGGAATGACGGACAAGGAAATCCGCGAACCAAAAACGATATTCTTACCAAATTGACATTCTCTTTGGACAATATTAAAAAAGGTGCTGAAGGCGGCTGGAATACTAACAGTGAAACCGATTATGCAAAATTTCCAATGTGGGGCGAATCGGGATTTGTAAGGGTTGAGAGAGAAAGCAGTACAAATTCGATTTCCATGAGGCTTCTGCGGATGCTGGCCAAAGTAAATGTAGAACTTGCAAGCGGTGTAAATAACTTTAAATTGAACAGCGTGAGGATTTACAATACTTATAAGAGTGGGCGAATTGTACCGGATGCGGCTAATCTGGTTGTTGAAAATAATAGCATGCACGTCAATAAAGTGACTCTTCCTGCGGGTGTGACTTTCGATAAAGATCAGGGATTGCGTTACAATGTTGCTGTTGCCGGCGCTACTTCTATAAAAAATACTATTTATACTTTTGAGCGCGACGCCTATGAAAATTTGTGCGTAGTAATCGGAGGCGTTTATGGAACCGATACAAGTCCAACATATTACAGGGTTGACTTTAGAGGCTCTGATAAACAATTGATGCCCCTGTTGCGCAATTATGTATATACATTTAAAATTAACAATGTATCAGGAAGCGGGTATCCTGATGAGGGAACTGCTTATGAATCAAGAGCTGTGAATGTGGATGTGGAAGTATTGAGCTGGTCGGACGACAATTTGGATATCGTTTTTGACGGTACAAATTATTTGAGCCTGACCAAGAAAAATTACGATTTCAGCAGGAAAACATACGGTGTTAACGATATAATTAACCGGTTAAATCTTGATACGGATGTAAGTGATTGGAGCCTGGATTCAATTATTGACGCTACAACGCGGCGCCCTCTCAATTATCCCAATGATTGGGTAAAAGTTTATTTTAACGAGGACAACAACCACAACCGAATTATGCCGGATCCGAATCGAAAATATACGACAACCCCTGCCAATCTGCAATTTTATCTGGATACTTTAACAGGTGATGTACAGCGGGCAGCATATATACTTTTTACAGCCGGACGTTTACATTATTATTTAGTGGTAGCTCAATATCCGGTAGATCCTCCGAGTATTGTGTTCCATGATCCGAATTCATTGCCCAATACGACAATTGAAGATATTATAAAAAACATGGATTTGTCTGCAATAAATAGTATGCCGAAAATTCCCGAAGAAAACCTGCGCCTGAAATTGCCTTACGGGGTGTCAACCACTCGGTTTTTAGGAGTATCATGGTTTCCAGCGAACGCTGATGTAGAGATCGCCGAGTTACCGAGTTATACTACTGCTGAATATTTGGCTTATTCTGCAACCCCCCGGTTTCGAGATATACAGGAAGGGAAAGGATATTTTTACTGGAACCCTGCAACTGGAGTTGAGATACCGGCTAATATAGGTTTGACCATATATCGGGTAGTTTCTAATGAAAATTCGCGTCCTGCTGTAAGGAAATCATCCATCATACGGTTTTCAGTATCGAACGGCTATGAAGAGGTACGGAGAGATTTTGAATTTTATGATGACGGTAATTAATTACAGACAAGATCAATCGAAATAATTTAAATTATAGAATAATGTTATCTATCGTAAAAGCTAATAATCTGTTAAGCGGGTTATTAGCTTTCAGTATTATTGCCTGTAACCAGGTGCGGGGCGGAAGTCCGTTCAATTTGGCAGGCGATCGGGAAAAAACACATTCCTTTGTTTTGCCGGTTTTGCCGGAAACGCTCACAGAGCCGCGTGCGCGTGCCGATTATCTGATTACCCACTATTGGGATCATTATGATTTTACCGATACGGCGCTTATTCACATGCCGGTGGTAAGCGAACAGGCTTTTGTGGATTATCTCGACATAATGCCTCATGCCGGCCGGCCGGTAGTTTTGCAGTCGATCGAGCAAACATTAGTGTTGGCCGGAAAAGAAAAAAGCCGGAAAATGTATACTTATTTTTTGGATTTGTTCGAAAAATATCTATACAATACCGATTCGCCTTTTCGTAATGATGAGTACTATATTCCTGTATTAGAGCATATTATCTCCGACAAACATTCTTCAGAAAGCGAAAAGCTGCGTCCGTCGTACCGGCTTTCCATGATGCGGAAAAACAGGGTAGGGACAAAAGCTTCCGATTTAACCTACACGCTCCCTTCGGGCGTGAAAGGTCACTTGTATGGAACGGAAGCCGACTATATGCTCTTGATGTTTTATAATCCCGGATGTCGCGTGTGCGAAGATTTAATTACGGCTTTGCACTTTTCGCCGACTATTCGTTCGGAAGAAAGGCGCAAAAAAATAAAAATTCTTGCGCTTTATGGAGGCGACAATTTAGATGCGTGGCGAAAATATAAAGACGAAATCCCTGCCGACTGGATTAACGGTTATACCGGTACTCAAGCGGAAGAGCAGTACGAATTGCGTACAATTCCCTGTATCTATGTGTTGGATAAAGATAAAACCGTTTTGCTGAAAGAAGCCGATTATACCGCATTGGAAAAATGGTGGAAAGCATTTTTTGAATTGTAAATTATAAATAAAAATGATAGCATTAAAAAAAAATTCCTTAATAACGCTGGTAATTATTTTTTCGATCTTGATAGCAGCAATACTTGCGGTTTATATTACGGGTAATGGATATATTTTTAAAGCAGTTCGAAAAACATGGTTAAAAGGTCATCGTACTACCCATATCGACGATTATCCCGATTTTGATAATCATATTATTGCCGCAGGAATACCTCAATATTGGGATTTTCATCCGGATTATGGTCATATTCAATTGACGGACACCCTCCGAAAAGAATTGGAGGATTTTCAAACCATCGGATTTGCCATTATCAAAGACGGTAAATTGCTGTATGAAGAATATTGGGATGATTATTCGTCCGAAAGTTATACAAATTCGTTTTCAATGGCCAAAACCATAACTACCATGTTATTGGGTAAAGCTTTGGAACAGGGATTTATTCGAAGTTTGGACGAGCCTCTTGTTGATTTTATTCCCGAATTTTCGCGCGATACTTTCGGATGTTTAGCTACAGTAGGTGATTTATCGGCCATGACTTCCGGTTTCGACTGGACGGAAGAATATTATTCGCCTTTTAATGTAATGACCCAGGCTTATTTCGGCAATAATATAGAAAAACAATTGCTGAACAGGCGATTCAGCCAAGCGCCGGGTGGTCATTTCAGGTATTGTTCGGCGGACACACAATTATTGGCAATCGTCTTGAAGCGGGCTACGGGGAAAAATCTGGCACAATATTTATCGGAAGAGTTTTGGCAGCCGATGGGAATGGAACACGATGCTCTATGGTCGATCAGCGGGGGAATAGAAAAGTCATTTTGTTGTATTCATTCTAATGTAAGGGACTTTGCTAAATTTGGGCAATTGTTGCTTCAGGATGGAAAATGGAATGGCAAACAACTATTGGATTCGGCATTTGTAAAGCGGATGATTACACCCAATTATCGGGCCTTCGATCAGGATGAACCCAAAAAGTATGGATATTCTATTTGGATCGACGAAGAACATGATCCTCTTTTTTATGGAATGATGGGACATTTAGGCCAGCGAATCATTGTCGTTCCCGATAAAAGCGTTGTCATTGTGCGATTGGGAAAAAGCAAAGATACTCTTCACTCCGGTAAAGGACATTTGGACGTCGATACGTATTATTTTGTAGATGAAGTAATGAAAATTATTTAAACAGTCGCTGTCGCATGGCTTCAAAGGTAATAATAGCGGTAGAAACGGAAACATTTAAAGAATCGATCGCTCCGCGCATGGGAATTTTGATGCGGTAATCGGCGTGGCGGAGCCAAAAATCCGTTAGTCCGTTGGCTTCACTTCCCATGACAATGGCGGAAGGCTGCGTATAATCCATAGCTTGATACCATTGAGCAGCTGTGAGTTCTGCAGCAAAAGTCTGTATATTCCGTTCTTTGAGGAAAGAATATGCTTCGGAATTTGAGCTGACGACAACTGGTACGGTAAACAGGCATCCTACGCTTGAACGAATGACATTGGGATTATAAATATCGGTTGCCTGATCACAAACTATCACGGCGTCGATATGGGCGGCATCGGCTGTTCTTAAGATACCTCCCAGATTACCGGGTTTTTCAACAGCTTCAATTACAATAATAAAAGGATTTTTGGAAATATTTAAATCCGCCAAAGTGTGCGGTTGAGGTTTGGCCAGCGCCAATATTCCTCCCGAATCTTCACGATAAGCTAATTTTTGAAAAATATTTTTACTTATTTCAAACCTGTTACATGGAGCAATGCAACGGACGATTTCGGTACAGGAAGTTTTATCCATAAGTTCGAGGCAGAGATAAACCGAATCTATCCGGTACCCGCCGTTGATAGCTAAGTTCAACTCACGGACTCCTTCTATAATAAAAAGCGCTTGATCTTTTCGTTCGCGAGCCTTGGCATTTAACAGGCGTATATTTTTGATTTTATCATTTTGTAAACTGGTAATGCGTTCCATTACTCTTTCTTGTTTTTTTTCTTTATTTCGTGATTGTGGATGATTCCCACGTATGATAGCAGAACAGCCGAAATGAACAAACAAACCATCCATTCGTTCATTCCTTTCAACATAAGAAAAGCGGAAACCGGCCATAATAGAGCGGCAATTGCTTGTTGAATGTTCAGTCGTTTGAGACGGAAATTATCGCCTTGATACGGATTCGTCAGAAAAAGAACAGCCATTATTACGCTCGCGACCGCATAAACGTATGGAATAAATTTCCATTCCGTTATATAAAAAACAGCAGAAAACACTAAAAGGAAACCGCTAATATACAATAAATAAGTTTTGAATTTTGCCTTCATGTTATTCTTTAATAATGAACAGCTCCTCATTGGGTTTCGTCATAAGATACTGTTCTCGTGCCAATTTTTCCAAACTTTCATTATCGCTGTGCAGGGCGTCTAACTTTTTCAGATTTTCCTCTTTTTGCTTTGTGTAATAATCAATTTCTTTTTTCAATTGCTTAATTTGCAAAATATAAGAAAATCGCTTAATAACGGTACTCTCACCCCAGAAAAAAGTATAAAAGGCAAAGATAATAAAAGCAATCACATATCGTAATTTGTTTTTAGGCGGCCGGATTTGCTTGAATATGTTTGATAATATAAGTTTCATAAAATAATGATTCGTACAAAGGTAGTAAAAAATTATTTATTGAACTCATTCAAACTTTAGCAATTATTTGAGATGTTATAAATAATTTTCCTGCGTCACATGTCATCAATCGGACAAAAAGCGAAGAATTAAGAATTTTTGCATCATAAAATTTGGAAGGGAATAAAAATGTGTCTACTTTTGTCGCGTACCTGACTAAAACGGACAAAAAATGACTATGGATTCAATATATTTAACACTTCTTTTTAAGAATATTAACATTCAAAATTTGGTTGTTAACACGAAAATGATTAGAGAGAGAGAGAGAGAGAGAGAGAGAGAGAGTAGTCTAACCCCCTTATACACAAATATTTCAAACAGTGCAATTGATTTCCCGCTTGCGGGGAAACAATTGCACTGTTTGTTTTTCTTCGAAATGTTAAAATCATTTTGTTCCGCATTTCTGCAATGCAAGGTAATCGGCCATCCTTCATATCTGGGGATCAAAGTTATCATGACATATATTTTACCAAGGCAAAAATTAAACGCGCACGTTCGGCAGCAAAATATTATGGTCATTTCACACTTTGCTAATTCAATAAACAAAGCTGTCGGTGCGCGTTTTTTTAGATAAAATCATTCACACAGTTCCCCCTTCTCATCCTTTGATATGGGTCGGGGTTGAGCAGAGACCAAAATCCGGATGTAATAAAAACATCATATTTTCAGTATTATATAATTAATTTTATTTATTTAACAAAACAGTATGAAAAAAGTAAGAAAAATGTGTGTCAACAGTATGTTGACAAGTGTGTTGGCTCTGTCGGCGCTATGGCTGTCGAGTTGTAGCCATGATGAATTTCCGGTCGACAAGCCGGCAGTACCGGGAACAAAGGGAACCTTAACTTTTGTATTGCCGCTAGGCGGTAACAAAGGGGTAACGTATGCGTCCCCAACCACCGCCGACGTCCTGCAAGGTCTGGATGACGAGTTCAAGATTGAAGACCTGTGGATTTACTGGTTCAGGGACAGCGACGACAAGCTGCAGGGATTCTTCAGCCTCGACGGTGGTACCATTCAGATGGGCGCCTCGACGACGGCTTCCTCTCCCACAACAACGGCGACCATTACGGTAGGGGACAACGACAGTCCGTCGAAGTTCTACATCGTGGCTAACGTGAACGGCACGTCGCCGGTAAAGGCAGATGGACTGGTTGTCGGCAACATTCCCGGTCAGCTGATGGTAAACGAGACGACTAGCGCGCAGTTTGAAGCGCGTCTGGCCAATCTTCTTGCCGACAGCAATGGAGAAATACTGGAAGCCGATAATCTGACAACTCCGCTACCGATGTCGATAAGCTCGAAAACCAGTTCAGGCGGCTATGTACAGGTATCCGACCCGTCAAGCGCTGGTACGATAAGCGATATCCACCTCAAACGTCGCGTAGCCCGCTTCGACATTTTGAACAATTCGGATTATTCGAATTTCGTTATTACGAGCGTGTATGTATCGAAGGCACAGAGAACAGGCTGGATGCACGACATCGACGGCGTTGCTTCCACAACATGGGCTGCCGACAGTCTCGGCAAATTCGTTATTCTTGACAAGGCCAACGGCGGTACGCTGAACCTCAACGGAACGCCCAGTATCAAAGTAGATACGATTGACTGGTCCAGCGGCAGCCCGGTAGACGGACAGCAAGACAAAATCTTCGACGATTTCCAGTTGCCGGACAATGAAACCGACTACAAAGATTCCCTCGAACGCGCCAAGGCAGTATTCTACCTCTACCCGACCGAAGTGGCGGCCGACGGCTCGAAGACGGAAATCATGATTGAAGGTGAGCTTTATGGGATAAAGAAAATCTACTCGCTCGACCTGAAAGATCTACAGGGCAAAGTGGATATAGTAGCTAACAAGCTATACACCATCAAGGTCAAGCGCTCGGTAAGCAACCAGGTGAAGTTTGAATTGATAGTAGACGAGTGGGATGATGGCGTGGAAATTCCTGCCGGCGGCTCTACTTCCGGCATAACCGAGTGGGGAAGCGCGACAGCCGACACCGGCGAAACGTTTGACCTGAGCGTTACTGCTCCCAACAGCTATACCTACGGCTCGGCGTCTGAAGTAACGCTGACAATAGTAAACAAGGGAACTGCCCTGAACGGTAACGGCCACGTATCGAGCATCTCTTTCTCGCCGGTAGGCGTAGTAGATCAAGACTACCTTCAATCGGACTATAATTCGACTGCTACGGGGGCGAATGTGACTTCCGAGACG
>JAIRPX010000322.1 GCA_031256775.1 Dysgonamonadaceae bacterium | reverse complement strand
ACCAGGAAGACTACCTGGTTGATAGGGTGGAGGTCTACGTATCGTAAGGTATTAAGCCGACCACTACTAATGTACCGTGAGGCTTGACCATATTATCGTTCCACAAGGCGCCGTATGAGGCGGCGCCGTCGGGTGAGTCTTTACTCGCCGGTTGTCCTTCTTCTTTAAGTGTGTTTAAAATGCCTGGTGATTATGGTGGAGGTGGTATACCCGTTCCCTTTCCGAACACGGAAGTCAAGCCCTCTCACGCCGATGATACTGCCCTAGGGTGGGAAAGTAGGTCATCACCAGGCTCTTTCTTTGTCCCTTGCCTATACAGAAAGGTATGTGCAATGGTTTGCCCAATTGGTTGAGAAATGTTATAATGTATACAGGTGGTGGCACAACAAATCATAGATGCAAAAATAAAGTCGGATTTCGTTTTGTTTTTTTGATCTGGTTTGTCGTATAAAAAGGCAATTCAATCAGTGATAGGATCGAATACTAATATCCTCTACAACCCTAAAGAAAGATTTAATCGTACTTGTTTAAAAATGGTGTTCTCGAATATGACCGAGACAGAATATGAAAAAATAATACAACAAAAAGAAGAAAACTATAAAGAGTATTTACCTAAAATAAAACTTAATAATAAAATTGTAGACATACTTATACGATTTCTAAGACCAATAAAACTATTTTGGTTACTAATTGTCGTGAGAATAGAGCGCGAATGATATTGAATTATATAGACTTGCGGATAAGTTCAACAACTTTTATTTTGGACAATATAGTAATAATAAGAAAATTAATAAGTTTCAAAATGCCATACAAAATCTAAATATATCACCAGAATTGGTAATTGTCTTTGAAAACGAGAAACTGGATATTGAAGACGCAATAAATGCAGGCATATCTTGTGCCAACATTAAAATATAGGAGATGAAGAGCAATGAACAAATTTCCAATACACCCCGATGGCCGTTTTTTAACTATACCCGGATCGATTGATTCATATTATAACTGTGATTATACAGGGATGGGCAATGCAGGAAATCCAGATTTTTTGAACCATTTGAAAAACCAATTTAACAGAACCAATGTTGTTGAGTTACAAAACAATCAAAGTATCTTGTGTGATGTCTTACAAATAGATTTGAATTTAATAAAAGGAATTTATTCCAATATTAACCTGACTATTTGTGTTGTTCCAAGAGCCAAGGAAGAGTCTTTCTACTCGACTGATCAAAAATTATTCAGACAGACAGTATCAAATGTGGTAAATACCGTTGGAGGTTATTCTGATGGGACAAATTACATTTTGCGTCATACAAATACGAGAACAACCCATCTGGATAGAAGTGGATATGGTGGTGATGGAGATTTACCTTATCCCGGCATTACAAAAGACACGTGCAATATTTCTAATGCAGTAAGAGGCAAAGACATCTTGTTAATTGACGATATTTACACGGCTGGTATTTATATAGACGAAGATGCCATTCAAGCGTTGTTTGATAATGGAGTAAAGAATGTTTATTTCTATGCTGTCGGCAAAACAGTTATGGGGTTATAGAATGAAATATACAGAAAATGCTGTTAATATTTTGACGGCAACCAATTATAAAAGAATCGGCAGAGCATGGATTGTGAAGAACCTAAAAGGAAATGAAAGTGTCGATGAAATTGTCTCAATGCTAAATAACAAATCAAGGCAAGAAGAATTGATAACTATTGACAATTTTGAATTTAACAGGAATCAAATTATAAATAAAATCGCCGGATTGGGAGATTATTGTGATGGTTTATTAGCTCTGGGTGATAAAAATTTTCCTGGATTTAGAGGGACTGTAAAAGAAAGTGAGCAACCGGTATATCTCTTTTACAAGGGAGATATCAATTTATTAGACATTGAAAATCCAAAAATTAGTGTAATAGGACTGCGTGATCCAGATGAAAATATAGTAAAACGAGAGCAAAAATTGGTCGCTGAAATTATCAA
Source organism: Dysgonamonadaceae bacterium (assembly GCA_031256775.1). GTDB lineage: Bacteria > Bacteroidota > Bacteroidia > Bacteroidales > Azobacteroidaceae > Azobacteroides. The sequence goes on along the minus strand of JAIRPX010000322.1, from coordinate 2,020 downwards.
AAACGCGGTAACAACCGTGAGCGGTTTAGCGTTTGGATGTGATACCATTGCACATAAACAATCTCTGAATGGTGGTAAAACTGTGGCAATTTTACCTAGTCCTCTCAATGATATTTTGCCTGCAACAAATAAAGATTTGGCACATGAAATAGTTGAAAAAGGCGGTCTTTTAATAACTGAATATTATGAATGGGACAAATCTAACAAGACTCTCATTACTCGTTATAAAGAACGCGATAGATTGCAAGCATTATTTTGTGATACGATAATTTTAGTTGCCAGTTATGCACTAGATTCAGCAACGCGTTGGGGATTATTTAGTAAAAAGCTGGATACAGGTGCAAGGTTGGCAATGGAGTATGCAAAAAATTACAATACTCCGAGTGCAGTGATGTATGATAAAAATAAGGATATAAAAAATCCAATGTTTGATTTAAACAGACAACTAATATCAGAGCGTAAAAGTATTAAGATTTTGACGAATAAAATATTAGAAGAAATTATTAATACTATAAAATTATATACAGATGAAAAAAGAACAGTTAAGGGAGAATTATTTGGTTGAAAATAAAAAGTTGGAATTCTTGCGTGGAGAGGGCGAGCCACTTCTTATAACAGCGTGTATCTGCTTCGCCTCTATGGAGGGGCGGGGGCTACGAAAAATTGCAGTCGGGGCTACACCCCTTTGTACGGTTTTTTTTCCGCCACATGTGGACAAGCTTGAGCATTTATCCTGACGAAGGCTTATCCTGAACAGAGTGAAGGAAAGGGAAGTGAATGGGCGTGGATAAACTTTTTAAAGGCTTTTACCCTGTGGACCCAACCAAACGAGACTTGACATAATGTTAAAACCTTTCTATTATAAAAATATTGCTAAAATGGCGACATGAAGGGGCTTGCAGAGCCGATGGAGGACTTACTATGGCTGATCAACATCAATTAGTTACTTTTCAGCTTGGTGAAGAGTTATACGGGATCAATATCATGGATGTCAAAGAGATCGTCCGGGTTCAAGATATTCGGGGGATTCCAAATGCTCCCACTTATGTGGAGGGTATTTTTAATTTACGGAGTGAAATAATTCCGATTATTAACCTCCATAAGCGGTTCCATCTAAAGAAAATTTTTACTTCTGAGGAAGATGAACTCTTATCGGGTTTTATCATCCTGGATATTGACGGTATGAAGCTGGGAATAATCATTGATAGGGTTTCTAGGGTAGTAACCATAGAAAAAGAAGAGGTACAGCCTCCTCCCCAAATGGTGAGCGGTATAGGGTCTGAGTATATTCAAGGGGTGGTCCGTCAGGAGCGGGGTTATCTTATTATTTTAAGTATCCGGGATCTCTTTAACCCCAAGGAACTGCAAAAGATTGCGAATCTTCGATAGGGTTACAGGCTTTCCATGAAGATAGAAGTCTATTCTCCAACCATCAGAAGGAAGGAGATGGATGCGGTTCTGACGGCGCTGGTGGAAGACCGGATTGGCCCAGGGGAACACACGCGGTTTTTGATTCAGATTGCCAAGGAATATCTTGGGTTTGATTATTGCGTGGCTCTTCGAAGTCCGGCTATGGCTCTTTTTTGGGCTCTTAAATTTTTAAATCTTGAATCCGGTCAGGGGGTGCTTATATCTGCGCTTTCCCCTCGGTATTATCTTAAGGTTATTGAAGATTTGGGGCTCCGTCCGGTTTATGGGGATGTAGCTCCTTCTTCAGCTTGTATGGACCGGGAAACCGTGGAAGCTGCTCTGACAACTAAAATAGAAGAGCCGTCCCCGCGCTGTGTGGTGATCCAGCATACCCTGGGGTATGTACCGGATATGGCTGCTATTGTGCAACTGGGACTGCCGGTTATTGAGGATATCTCTCAAAGTTACGGTACTGTTTTGGGAGAGGGAACGCTGGGGTCCTTTGGGGTTTTTACTATTTTAGGCTTGGAAGAAAAGGATATGCTCACCGCAGGGGGAGGGGCGCTTTTGTATGCCGTAAACCGCCGGGATGCTTCGGTGTTGAAAAATC
>JAIRPX010000321.1 GCA_031256775.1 Dysgonamonadaceae bacterium | reverse complement strand
AGTAAAAACTATCCTTCATCCGAAAAATTTTCCAGTAAAACTTCTCTGTAAGCATTGAATATTTTCGATTTAGACACAAAGCCCATGTATTTTCCATCGCCATCAATTACAGGTAAATTCCATGCTTTAGTGTCGTCGAATATCTGCATGATTTTTTCCATTGGCGAGCAGATATTTATTTTTGCAGGAGGTGAAATCATGAATTTCTTCACTTTGAAACGGTTGTAGAGTTCGGGACGGAACATTATGTTACGTATATTATCCAACAGAACAATGCCGCGCAAAACGCCGTCTTCGTCGGTAACGGCAAAAACATTACGACGCGACTGAGCAATAATTTTAACCATATCTCCCAGACTCATACCTGGATACACTACTTTGAAATCATTTTCAATAACCGATTCGAGATTCAGCAGAGTAAGCACCGCCTTATCTTTGTGATGCGTAAGCAATTCTCCCTTTTGCGCCAAACGAATGGAATATATACTGTGTTTCTCGAAAAGTTTGATGGTGAAATAAGCGCTGATAGCAACTATCATTAGCGGCAAGAACAAATCAAATCCTCCTGTAAGTTCTGCTATAAGGAAAACCGCCGTTAGTGGCGAATGCATCACTGCCGCCATCATTCCTGCCATACCCATCAGGGCAAAATTCTCTTCCGGAAGAAAGGAAGTGCTGTCGGTAATGACAGATATATAATTGGATATATGAGAAAAAACAAATCCTGTGATGCACCCCAGATACAAAGATGGAGCAAAGATTCCTCCACAGCCGCCTCCGCCATTAGTAGCGCTCGAAGCAAATACTTTAAGAAAAATAATAAGCAGCAGGAAAATAATCATTCCCCAGAAACTGTCTTTAAATTCATAGAAGAAGCTACCGTCCAGCAACTGGTCATATTGCTTGTTGATTAGATCGCCAATTGTGTCATAACCTTCTCCGTAGAGGGGTGGCAGAAGAAAAATCAGGATACTCAGAATGGCGCTTCCAAAAAGAAACTTTTTCCAGAAAGATTTAAGTTTCCGGAAAATACTTTCAATCCAGATCATGGAACGGGTGAAATACAGGGCGATTAATCCACATGCCACGCCAAGAATAAGCACAAAAGGAATCCGTTCCATAGCAAAAATTTCTGTTTGCCTGAATTTGAACATTGCTTCTGTTCCCGTGAAAATATATGAAACGCAGGCTGCCGTAACCGACGTAATCAATAGAGGCAATACGGATGCTGTTGTTAAATCAAGCATCAGCACTTCGATTGTGAAAAGCAGTCCGGCAATTGGCGCCTTGAATATTCCGGCAATTGCCCCTGCCGCGCCGCATCCAACGAGAAGCATCAGCGTTTTTTGTTCCATTTTGAACAGCCGTCCCAGATTAGAGCCTATGGCAGAGCCTGTTAAAACAATAGGCGCTTCCGCCCCGACCGAGCCGCCAAAACCGATTGTAATAGAACTTGCCACCAATGAAGTCCATGTATTGTGTGGTTTTATGCGACTTTTCCGCTGCGAAATGGCATACAGAATTTTAGTAACTCCGTGACCTATATCGTCTTTTACTATATATTTTACAAACAGTCCGGCGAGAAAAATCCCGATAATGGGATAAACCAGATAGAGCCAGTTGGCATTTGTAACGTCGCTGTTCCCTGTCAGTATGTGCTGAATATAATGGATTGCAGTTTTAAGAAGAATAGCGGCAAAAGCTGTTAAAATTCCTATTATAAAACTGAGAATCAATATAAAATGATTTTCTTTGATATATTTTTCCCGCCAAGCGAGCAAACGGTCGAAAGCTGTTTTTATGTTCATTGTCTAAATGCCTTTTCCTGTTATTATTGTTTTTACCGTATATATTAAAATTTTTATGTCAAGGGCAAGCGACATGTTTTCGTAGTAAAGTATATCGTACTGCATACGTTCAATCATTTCGTTCACAGTTGAGGCATAACCGAAACGCACCATCCCCCAGGAAGTTATACCTGGTCGCACATTATGAAGCAAGTAGAAATACGGAGCCGTTTTTACAATTTTGTCGATATAAAATTTTCGTTCCGGACGAGGACCGACCAAAGACATATCACCTTTCAGAACATTCCAGAACTGAGGCAGTTCGTCTAATCGATATTTTCGCATTTTAAGTCCGTATGACGTAATCCGTTCATCGTTTACGACAGACAAAGCAGGTCCGTCCTTTTCGGCGTCGTTTCGCATTGTGCGGAATTTATAAATCATAAACGGTTTTCCTCCGCAGCCAATTCTTTCCTGCCTGATAAAAACAGGTCCTTTAGAATCGCATTTGACGCGAATCATCAAATAGATATAAACAGGAGATAAAAAAAGCAGAACAAAAACTGAAATCAATTTGTCCATGCTTAATTTGATGTTTTTTTCCGCTTCCGAAAGGTGATTGGCTGTTATATCAACCAGGGGAAGCCCTGTTATTGTTTTTATCTTTATTCCGCCGGTTAACAGGCGGTTATGAGAAAGCGACAGTTTTATCGGCAACTTGTATTCATAAAGAGAATAAAGCAATTTTAATATTCCGCCATTATCTTCCGAGTCAACTGCAATAATCAATTCATCTGCATCTGTTTCCCTTATAATCCTATCTAAGTTTTCCAGATTACCCAAAACAGGCAGTTCCATACCACTGACATTGGGTATAACAGAATTTGTATTTATATACCCCAAAACAGTATATCCCAGCGAATCAGACGGTTTTTCCAGCATTTGCGCAATTTTTAGCGCCTTTTTCCCGTTACCGAGAATAAGCGCTTTTATCGTCCATGCCCTTTCCCTGATTTTTTTTGCAGCCCGCCCAGTAATACATGCTCTAAGTAAATATGTGAAAAAAAATGTAACAAAAAACAGACATAAAAACTGTTCGTAATATACATGAAACTCGCGTGGTAGAGTTTTAAGGATGATTGCGAAAAAAAGAACTATTGAGCCTGTAAATACCGACAGGAAAGTGATAAAAAATTCCGACAGGCGGGATTTACCCAAAGGACTGTTGTAATATCCTGAATAGTAAAACAGTATTAGCCAAATTAAAGGAATAATAACTTGACCTTTGACAACATTGGTAAAAAATAAAAAATCTTGTAAGTTACCGAATGACTGATAACGGGCAAGCAAATAATAGCGAGCCAGATTGAATGAAAACCATGCCAGAGTGGTTGACAAAAAATCGGCTGCTAAATATTTAATTATCTGTGTTTTTTTTCTCATTAAACTATTCCCTGATTATTTGAATCAAACCTCCCGCGCCAATTTTAATAATACTTGAAGGACGCGAAGAGTGATTATCCTCCCTTCGATAATTTACAACATAATCAACAGAACGGATAATTTCGTCATTTATTTTAGAAAAAATATCCGGAGCCGGTTCGCCGCTAATATTGGCGGAAGTAGAAACAATGGGATTCCGGAATTTACGGCACAGTTTCTGCGAAAATTCTTCATTTGTTATTCTAATACCCAGCGAGCCGTCGTCGGAAATAATATTTTGAGCTACATTTTTTGCATTTGAATAAATGACAGTCAGAGGTTTGTCGGCTACTTCAATCAAATTAAATGCAACATTTGGAACATCATCAACGTAATATTCCAGCTCTGACGCCGAACCTAATAAAACCAGCATTGATTTGGCGTCTGAACGTTTTTTTATTTCATATATACGCCTTACAGCCTTTTCATTGGTGGCATCGCAGCCGATTCCCCAGACTGTATCGGTAGGATAAAGAATAACGCCTCCCTGCCGTAAGATTTCGCAAGTTTTTTTTATTTCTTCTTCCATCTGAAAAAATTATTCTTCAAGTTTTTACTCAAAGCGGGAGGCTACTTTTTGATGAACAATTGCATCCACTACGGCAACGCGGGTAATATTCACTATGTCGCGAACAGAGCTTTCAATATCTGTAAAATGTACAGGCTTTTTCAGTCCAATCTGTATAGGACCAATCATTTCGCCCACGCCCATTTCCTGCAACAGTTTTTGAGCTATATTTGCAGAAGTCAAGTTAGGGAAAACCAAAGTATTAACGTCTTTTCCTTTCAGGCGGGTGAAGGGATATTTGAGGTCGCGCAGATTTTTATCTAATGCAAAATTAACCTGCATTTCTCCGTCAAGAGCCAAATCGGGAAATTCTTTTTGTATTGCATCCACAACTTCATGAACCGAAGCTGGATTTCCTTCCTTGTCGGCTCCAAAATTGGAATACGACAGCATTGCAACCACCGGTTCGTTTGCAAAGAACTTGACAGCCTCGCATGTCAGTTTGGCAACGTCGAGCAGGACATTTGTTGTAGGATGACGATTTATCAGCGTATCGGACAGGAAGAAAGTTCCTTTTTTGCCTGTCAGGATGTGCATTGCGGCAAATGTTTTGTAGCCGTCGCGTATGCCGATTACTTCCTTCGCTACCTTTATAGTATTGGAATATTTTGTGTAAACACCAGTAATAAAAGCGTCAGCTTCGCCGGTTTCGACCATCATCATGCCGAAATAGTTCCGTTCAAACATTTTATCGACGGCTTCATCAAGGGTAGCTCCTTCTCTGGCGCGTTTTTCAACTAATATTTTTGCATAACGTTTCCTCCGTTCCATTTCATTATCGTGGCGGAGGTTAATTATTTCAATGCCTTCCAGATCAATATGCAGTTCGGCGGCTAATTTGGTAATCCTCTCGTCGTTTCCCAATAATATTGGATGCGCGATACCTTCATCCCGCGACTGGGCAGCAGCTTTTAGCATATTTTCATGACTTCCTTCCGCAAATACTACACGTTTAGGATGTTTTTTTGCCATATCGGTAAATCCGCGTATCAGTTTATTGTCGTATCCCATCATGTCGCGCAAATAATTTTCGTAAGCCTGCCAGTCTGAAATATTTTTTCGCGCAACGCCCGATTCGATAGCAGCACGCGCAACAGCCATAGATACGCAAGTCAATAAGCGCGGATCTAAAGGTTTGGGAATCAGATATTCCCGTCCGAAAGACAAAACGCTCAACCCGTAAGCGGCATTAACAACGTCGGGAACTGATTCCTTAGCTAAGGAAGCTATGGCTTTAACAGCAGCCAACTTCATAGCTTCGTTGATAGACGTGGCGCGCACATCCAGCGCTCCCCTGAAAATATATGGAAATCCAAGTACATTATTAATTTGATTTGGATAATCGGAACGTCCGGTGGCAAAAATAATATCGGGACGGGAAGACCTGGCTTTTTCGTATGAAATTTCAGGATTCGGATTTGCAAGGGCAAACACAACAGGATCGGCGTTCATACTTTGCACCATTTCTTCCGTCAAAACATCAGCAACAGATAATCCCAGAAAAACATCGGCGCCTGATAGAGCTTCAGCCAGCGTATTAACATTACGATCTGTAGCAAAAAAAGATTTTTCTTCGTTTAAATCTGAGCGACGAGTTGAGATAACGCCTTTGCTGTCGCACATAACTATATTTTCTTTCTTTGCGCCCAGAGCTATGTACAGGCGGGTACAGGAACTGGCGGACGCTCCGGCTCCATTAACTACGATTTTAACATTTTCGATTTTTTTTCCGGCTAATTCTAAGGCGTTTAATAATCCTGCGGCTGAAATAATAGCCGTTCCGTGCTGATCGTCGTGCATCACGGGGATATTCAGTTCTTCTTTTAAACGCCGTTCTATTTCAAAACATTGAGGCGCCTTAATATCTTCCAGATTAATGCCGCCAAAAGTAGGCGCTATCGCCTTGACAGCCTGGATAAATTTTTCAGGATCTTTTTCATCAATTTCAATATCGAAAACGTCGATGCCGGCAAATATTTTAAACAGTAAACCTTTGCCTTCCATCACCGGTTTACCTGCAATTGCACCGATGTCGCCCAAGCCTAAAACAGCTGTTCCATTTGAAATTACAGCTACCAGATTGCCTTTGGAAGTATAATCGTATGCCGTTTCCGGATTCTGTTCAATTTCAAGGCAAGGTTCGGCTACTCCAGGTGAGTAGGCTAATGAAAGATCTGTTTGCGTACTGTGCGGTTTAGTTGGGATCACTTCAATTTTTCCAGGTTTTCCCTGAGAATGATATTGCAGTGCCTGTTCTTTAGTTATTTTTGCCATAAATAAATTCGATTTTTTAGAAATGAAACTGCAAAAGTAGTGTTTTTCGGGAAAATCTTCAAAGAAAAAGGTTAATTCTTTTTTTTTAGGCGCTATTGCCGAAATTAATAGAGATTATTATTTTTTTTCTGTTCCACATCAATTTGGCAGGAAAGCGTATTCCCTTCATTATCAACAACTGTGATTGAATTGCGTCCTTCCGGAAGTTTAACTGATAATTTATGAAAATCGGCAGTTGATGCTATATATTCATTGTTGATATGCCAAAAAACGGTTGCGTCACGTTTGCTGTGAGCAAGTTCAAGCGTTATATCAGATACGCTTCCATCTAATTGACGGGGTAGATAAACTTGTGTATTTCCCTGTGGATAAATAAATTGCATTGGAAGAAAACTATCTTCTCCACATCCTGGCTTGAAGTTTGGAAGCGATATGTATTCAGGATGATACTGCTTATAAAACCAAGACCAGGCAGGCGGTAGAACGAACCAGTTTTGCCTGACAGTATTTTCGTTATCGGCGCAACTCTCATACACGCGGAACTGTTTGTCGAGTGTAAGGTTAACACTTATATGGTAGCGGCATGGCTCGCTTTTCAATCCATTTGAACAAATCATTACGGTGTCTACATCATCGCAAAAACGCCCTTTCAGATGACCGGACTGACGGCAAATCTCAGCCTCAACCAGTTCGTCAGTTAAGGGTTTAAACCATTCGGAGGATGGCAAAATATCGAAAATGTTAAACATTACGGGTCCGGCGGTTTTTGCTCCGGTCAGATTTGGTTTTCCTTCGCCGGAAGCATTCCCTGCCCAAACGCCAACCACATATTTGGGAGTTACTCCAATAGCCCATGCGTCGCGAAATCCATAACTCGTACCTGTTTTCCAGGCTATTTTCTGCATGGAAGGAAGCGTCTTCCAGTCAATCTGTTCTGGGCGGTTAAGTTCTGTAATTGCATTAAAAACCTGCCATACTGCGCCTTGTTGGAAAGTATTCTTCTCTTTTTCAATGTCTTTGTGCAAAAGTAGGGAATAATGCCCGTTTTCAAGCCCTGATAGAGTTCGCGCCATATTTAGGTAAGCATTTGAAATATCGCCTAATTTTGCTTCAGCGCCGCCAAGTATAAGTGATAAGCCATAATACGAAGAAGGATGAGGTAAATCGGTTATTCTATTTTGTTTCAGGAAATTATAAAATTTGGGAACGCTGTATTTCCGTAACATGGAAACCAAAGGGACATTCAATGAGCGACTTACAGCTTCTGCTGCCGGAACTGCGCCTTCAAACTGTAAATTAAAATTCTGTGGGGAAAATCCATTGATATTCAACGGAATATCAGGCAAAAGCGTTTTCGGCAGAATTTCTCCTTCCTGCAACATTGCGCAAAACAGAAAAGGTTTCAAAATACTTCCCGTACTTCTTTCCGACTGAATAATATCAACCTGATTTCCCGGAATATCAGAGCCAAACTGAACGTTTCCGCAGTAAGCAATTACCTGACAACTTTTTACGTCTATTGCAATTGCTGCCAAATTCCGTATATCACTTTGCATAAGTTCTGAATGCCATCGCTCCAATATATTCTCAACCCTTGTTTGTATGTTTTTGTCAATAGTAGATACAGATAGCTTTCCATTTTGAATTTTATGTAAATAAGCGACTAAATGCGGCGCCGTTTGCGGCAAAGTGACTGGCTCGTCAGGAATATTTTCGCATAATGACAAATCATAATCTGTTTCACTTATAATTCCTTTTGAAAATAGCTTTTTAAGCAGGCGATTCCTTTTTTCCAGCAAAGCTTGCCTGTTTTTAGAAAGATGCAACATTGCCGGAGCATTGGGCAGAACAGCTAAAGTTGCTGATTCAGCCCACGAAAGCTTATTGGCAGGGCGGGCAAAATATCGCCACGAAGCAGCATCCAAACCAACAACATTTCCGCCAAAAGGCGCATGGGAAGCGTATAGAGCTAAAATTTTTTTCTTGGAATATCGAAATTCCATGCGTGTCGCTAAAATTGCTTCTATGAATTTTTCATACAAAGTCCGCCTTTTATTTCGCGATAAACGAACAAGTTGCATAGTAATGGTACTGCCGCCGCTCACAACCCGCCCTTCCTTTATATTCTGACTCAGCGCCCTGACTATAGACAGTGGATTAATTCCCCAGTGACTCTCAAAATGGCGATCTTCAAATTCCATGAGGCATATTTTGAACTTCTCAGGTACAGTATCGCATGGCGGGAAACGCCATTGTTCGTCATCTGCAATAACTGCGCCAAGCAGTTCGCCATTCCTGTCGGTCACCACTGTCGAATATGAAACGTTGAAAAGTCGACGCGGAAGACAAAAAATGTATGAAACAAGTAAAATGACAAATACTGAAAAATATATCCGTTTTTTTACGCTAAACCGTTTTAATATTATATATGTTAACTTCATTATTCTTGTTTTTTTTATGTAATATATGCACAAATATAAGATTAGTTTTTCATTTTTTCGTTCATAAAAAGATGAAAAGCAAAAAATGTCTTGATTGTTCAAAATTTTTTATCGTACTTTGCAGAAATTTTTTAATATAATTATGATATGACTATGAAATCTGTAAATGTAAAAAAGACATTAGTTTCAGTATTATTTGTAATCTTAGGAATGAGTTCTGTAATGACTCAAAACAGTGGTGATTGGTGCAGTGCGCCTCTATTTGATGAATCCGTGCATGACAAAGCGCAATTACGCGCAGAAAATCCAACTCTGACGGAAAGTTTCGATCCCGTAACCATTAATGTATTAATAGTTTATACTCCTGCGGCAAAACAATATGCCATTCAAAGCGGTAGCGACATTAATACGTTGATAGATGCGGCGATACAGCGTTCAAATCTGGCTTTCAGCAATTCCCAGACTGGGGTAACGATCAATTTGGCGCACAGGCAGGAGATTGATTATACGGAAATGGCAAATCCGAATGACGATTTGCATATTTTGCGCGACCCTCAAGACGGTATGGCTGACGAGGCACACGCCCTGAGAACACAACACAGCGCTGATTTGGTGGTAATGATTCTTGGCGAAGCAACTTCGTCAAACGTGCTTGGCGCAGGGTATATTCCTACTGACGAATGGGGAAATGCCAAAAGCGGTTTTTCGGTTACGCGGGTGAAAACGCTTGCCGACGGATTTACGTTCACTCACGAACTTGGACATAATTTCGGATGTGGACACCATACCGATGTTGATAATAATTCGCTTTACAGCTACTCGCACGGTTATAGGGGTATAACAAAATCGGCAAGAAAATTTTCAACCATAATGACTTATGAAAATACAACAGGATCGTATTATCCTCATGTACCATATTTTTCCGATCCTAATATTGTTTTTGAAGGCGTCGCTGTCGGTAGCACCAATACCGAAAATGCCAAAACAATACGGCAATTCAAAGCTGTCATTGACAAGTATGCTGAAGAAGCAAAATGGATCGACGCTTTCTTGCAAGCCATCAATATAAGCAATGGAAATCTTGAGCCAGCCTTTAATCCGGGTATTTATAATTACAGGGTAAATGTGCCTGTTAGTGTAACAAATATTGATATAGAGGGCATTACCAATTCTCCATACGCTAAAATAATAAGCGGTAACGAAACAGCAAAACCGCTTGCTGAGGGTGATAACATCGTGGAAATTGTGGTAGAAGACGGCTGGGGGAATTATACCAAAAAATATACAGTAACTGTAAATCGCAGCAACACAGCAGACGTCAATAAGATAACCGGTTATTCTGGCAGTATAAATTTGTCGCAGAATCTGGCTGTTGCAGGCAAATATGTAACTTTAACTGCTGATTTTGATATGAATTTATTACAAAATGCAACAATTGAAATATTTGATTTACAGGGGAATATCATAAGCCGAACAAATGTTGGAGGACATGAAACTTCTGTTCCCGTTCCATATACAAAAGGAATTTATTTGTGCGTCTTAAAAATGAAAAACAACGAAAGATACAGTATCAAAATGGTTGTAAAAACAGAGTAAAAGCGCGAAGACATAAATGTGCGAAGGCACGAAAGCGTGCGTCGTCATTGCGAAGGCGAAGCCTGAAGCAATCCAGTACTAAAAACTGATAACTGATAACTGATAACTGGATTACTTCGCTATCGCTCGCAATGACGAGACACGTTTTCGTGCTTTCACGCTTTCGCGCCATTTGAATTACGCCCGTTCTGCTTGATTGTTGAAACTTTGTTTTCTGATTTAATGTTTTTTAATATTAAAACTTTGCAAAGTTAACATTTTATTCGTTATCTTTGCATCGAATTAAATCAGAGATCTATGAATAATTGTTTGACTTTAAATACATTAACGTAGTAAATTGATTAAACTCACAGATAAAATAACTTTATATTTAATTAAAAAAAAATGATTATGACGTAAATAAAGAAAACGCCTGTTACAGGCAAAACCTAAAAGGTAAGTAAACAAAACATTAAAAACTTAAGTTAACTGATTTTTTTTATGTATTATTTTAAAAAAACAAGAACAAGAACAAAAGCAAAAACATTATTATTTTTATTGTGTTTATTTTTTACACAAATAGCGTCATTTGCACAAATGGTTGTAAACGGCACAGTTAGCGATCGCGGTGGTTTGCCATTGATTGGAGCAAGCATAGCGATTAAAGGTACAGGTAAAACAACAATTGCCGATATTGATGGCAAATTTAGCCTGAGCGGAGTAGAATCCGGACAAACAATGGTATTCTCCTATCTTGGATTTCTTACAAAGGAGGTGGTTATTACCGGCGAAACGGCTTACGAGGTAGTACTTGAAGAAGAACTCGCGACACTCGACGAAGTGGTAGTAACGGCGCTGGGTATTAAACGCGCAGAAAAAGCGTTGAGTTACAATGTGCAGCAGATTGATGCAGCCGCTGTGACAACCGTGCGCGATGCAAACTTCATAAACTCTCTGGGAGGAAAAGTTGCGGGGCTGGAAATCAAATCGGTAGCAGGCGGCGTTGGTTCTTCCAGTCGGGTAACAATGCGCGGCGTCCGTTCAATATCGCAGAACAATATGGTATTGTATGTTATTGACGGTATTCCCGTTTACAATTATTCAAACGGCAACCTTTCTGACGAATTTGCAGGCGAAACAGGTTCGGAAAGCATTGCCGACATCAATTCCGACGATATAGAAAGCATATCTATACTTAATGGCGCGGCTGCTTCTGCCCTTTACGGTTCAAAAGCTGCTAACGGAGCTATACTTATTAATACTAAAAAAGGCTCTGAGGGAAAAGCCAAATTTAGCTTTTCGAATCAGACAACTTTTATGAAGCCATTTATTTTACCCGAATTTCAAACAAAATATGGTAATAAAATCGGATTTTACGAGAGTTGGGGCAATGAAATGCCGGAGCCGTCGACCTATCAGCCTGCCGATTTTTTCAATACCGGAGTAACAGTGCAAAATACTGTATCACTGGCACTTGGCAACAAACAGAATCAGACTTATGCTTCGGCGGCTGCGATAAATTCAGGCGGTATTATTCCCAATAACGCTTACAACCGCTATAATTTCACGTTTAGAAACACAGCCATGTTCCTTGACGATAGAATGACTTTGGACTTCAATTTTAATTATGTGAAGCAATACGACAGAAACATGGTGTCGCAAGGCGAATATTTTAATCCGCTGCCAACGCTGTACACTTTCCCTCGCGGAGAAAACTTCGAGCCGATAAGAGCATTCGAACGATTCAATTCGGAAAGAAACATTTATACGCAGTTCTGGACATACGGAGACCAAAACCTGAGTATGCAAAATCCGTACTGGCTCGCATATCGTAACTTATTTGAACACAGCAAGAGACGCTACATGATAAATCCTACTCTGAGCTATAAAATGTTAGACTGGCTCAGCATTGCCGGACGTTTACGCATGGATAATGCTAACGGCGAACATACACGCAAGCTATATGCTACTACTAACGCTTTGATGGCTGGCGGTATAAATACGGAAGAAGGAAAAGGTTATTATGCCATTACGGAAGAAATAGACGAACAACTGTATATGGACGCCATACTTAACATTGATAAAAGACTGGGCGACTATTCAATACAGGCAAATGCAGGAGCAAGTTTTGAAGATACTAAAGCAAAAAGAGTGGGAGTAGGCGGTACGCTGAAAAGTATTCCAAATGTTTTTTACAGGGAAAACCTGTATCAGCCGGGCAATTTGGGACAGGACTGGCAGGAACAGACGCAATCACTGTTCGGCAGCGCCGAAATAAGCTGGAAAAGTCTAGTGTATCTCACCGTTACTGGTCGTAATGACTGGAGTTCTACACTGTCGAGAATGCCGCAGAAAAGTTTCTTTTATCCATCAGTGGGACTTTCCGGCGTTATTTCGGATATGGTAACGCTGCCGAAAGCAATTTCATATATCAAGATACGTGGCTCATGGGCTGACGTAGGCGGCGGAATCCCACGTCAGATAACGGAAAGGTATTACAATGCCACCGACCGACCGCAGGTGTATTTGCCGGTAGATTACATGCCTATAGACAAGCTCTATCCTGAACGTACACGCTCGTGGGAAGCTGGACTGGATTCCCGTTTTTTCAACAACATAATGCGTTTTAATGTGACTTTCTATAAATCCAATTCATTCAACCAGACATTGAGCGTGCCTGTTTCGGGAGCCACAGGATACAGCACCATGTATATACAGACAGGTAACGTAATGAATCAGGGCGTGGAAATGATGCTGGGACTGCAGCCGCGCTGGAACCGTTTCAAGTGGGAATCAACGCTTACCGCAAGCTATAACCACAATGAAATCATTGATTTGGGCAGAAGCATACAACCAGATGGAACTACAGTAGTTTACGACCAGTTTACTCGCGCAACGATAGGTTCAATGCAGATTCGTCTTACCGAAGGCGGCACTATGGGCGACTTATGGGCGTTAACCGATCTGGCAACCGATATGAACGGCAATGTGTATGTTGACGGCAACGGCAATATCTCAACCGTGTCTAAAGAAACGAAATGCGGCACAACTCTGCCGTCGTGGAAACTTGGTTTCAACAATTCATTTTCATGGAAAGGCATAACTTTAAATATGCTTGTTTCTGCTCGACTGGGCGGACAGGTCTTGTCGCGTACGCAGGCGGTGCTGGATAGCTATGGCGTATCAAAAGCCTCTGCCGATCTGCGCGATGCGGGCGGTAAAAAAATAAACTATGGCGCAATAACAGCCGAAACGTGGTATAAAACCATCGGAGGAAAACAGGGCATTTACAAATATTATATTTACGACGCTGATAATGTGCGTTTACAGGAACTCAGTCTCGGATATACATTGCCGTCAGCCTGGTTTAAAGGAGTTATGAAAGCTAATCTTTCGCTTGTTGGACGTAACCTGCTGATGATTTACAATAAAGCGCCATTCGATCCTGAAGCAACATCGTCCATCAACGACTACTATCAGGGTATTGACTACTTTATGCAACCGAGTGTAAGAACATTGGGTTTCAGCGTGAAAATTGATTTTTAACTGTTCAAAAAAGAATGACTTATGAATATAAAAGTAAAATACGGTAAAATTAGAATCGCATTGTTTGCATTGTGCGCCGGAGTATTGTCTGTAGCATGTACAGACGATTTCAGTAAAATCAACTCGGCAGGCTCGCCAAGTCCCGACGATGCTACAGGCGACTTTTTCAATATAGGCGTTCATTTACAAACGCTTCAGACTAATGTGATTATATGCAGTACGATAAATGCCTACCAGTATAACGAGAACCTCGTCGGGCAACCATACGCGCGCTATCTTACAATTACGAAAGATTCGTGGAATATCAATAATTTTTGCGTGTTTAACGCTTCTATCGCCTGGCTTAATTCAGTATTCAACGACCAGATGACTAAGGTGTATTCATCGTGGTTCGAACTGCGTAAAATACTTGAAGCAGAAGGAATGATGGAACATTACGCATGGGGATGGGCGGAATTGCTGCGCGTGGCGGCAATGCATCGCACCACAGATATGTATGGTCCTATTCCTTACTCCGAAGTTAAGAAAAATAACGGCGCGCTGTACGTATCTTACGACACGCAACAGGAGGTATATGAGGGACTTTTCACAGATCTCAACAAAGCGATTGAAATCTTGACAAACTACGTACAATCCGGCGGAGCAACAGCAAAATCGGCGCTCAAAGTTTACGACGTCGTCTATGACGGCAATTTTACTAAATGGGTTAAATTTGCCAATTCGCTGAAACTGAGGATGGCTATGCGTATTTCGTATGCCGATCCGGTAAATGCTAAAAAATATGCGCTCGAAGCTATTAATCACCCGATAGGTCTCATCACTTCAAACAGCGACAACGCTTACATCAGTAATGGAACTAATCCTCTGTATGTTATGTATGGCGCATACGCCGATACCCGCGCTGCGGCAGAATTGATGACTTACCTGAAAGGATATGATGACCCGCGCATGACAAAATACTTTGAACCGGCAGAAGAAAGCGGTGAATATAAAGCATTGCGTGTAG
Organism: Dysgonamonadaceae bacterium; assembly: GCA_031256775.1. GTDB lineage: Bacteria > Bacteroidota > Bacteroidia > Bacteroidales > Azobacteroidaceae > Azobacteroides. The sequence continues at coordinate 4,504 of JAIRPX010000321.1, read as the reverse complement.
GTATAGCCATATCAAGCCACGACTGGGCATGCAAAAATTTTTCTACGCCAAGAGTTGGCGAGCAGGATCCTCTGCTATGGCTGTGCGCTGCCGAAGTTGCTTTCCTGAAAGCTGAAGCAGCCGCCTATTGGGGTTGGATTGGCGATAATGCAGAATCGCTTTACAATGAAGGTATTAGACTGTCGTTTGCTCAATGGAATGCCGACGGTGCAGAGACATATATTAACAATGCTGTAAAAACGCAAGTTGGCTATACAGATGACGTTGCTAACAGCGCCAGCCCTGTAAGCAGCATTACTGTTAAATGGGATAATGCGGCGAACAAAGAGGTGAAACTTGAGCGTATTATGACGCAAAAATGGATCGCCATCTACCCGCTTGGACTGGAAGGCTGGTCGGAACAACGGCGCACCGGATTTCCCCGTTTTTTCAACATACCGGTAATTCACAATACCGATCAGACGCTGAAAACACGTGGAGCTTCGCGTATTCCTTATGCTCCATCGGAAATACAAAACAATCCTGACAATTATATGGATGCACTGAACCGTAAGGGATTAGGTGGATATGATAATTATGGTACAAGATTGTGGTGGGACGCTAAAAACCCCAAAGTCGGCTGGTAATAAAGTCTTTATTTAAAAATTTATAAAATAGAAACGTATGAAAAATAGCATAAAAATAATACTGACAATAATTGTGTTAAGCGTCTTGGGTTCTTGTGAACAGTGGACGGAAACAGAATCTAAATATGAACCAGGCGACATTAGTCTTGGCATAAACAATGATGAAGCCTACTATGCCAACCTTCGCGCTTATAAAGCTACAATGTTCGACCGTAAACTCTCATGGGGCTGGTTTGGCGGCTGGACTGGCGTAGGCGCATCAATGCTCTCGTCGCTTAACGGCTTGCCCGACAGTCTGGATATTGCAGCTATCTGGGGCGACTGGCGCACCATGACTGATGCACGCAAAGCCGATCTTGAACGCACTCAAAAGATAAAAGGAACGAAAGTAGTTGTTACCGAACTGATTGGAAGCTTTAACTGGCGTGGATTGGCTCCTGAAGACATAGCTGACGAAGACGTTATGAACTACTGGGGATGGGAAGGCGAACTTGATCCTAAAGGAGATTACGTGTCCGTAACCATCGGCAGATTATATACTGCCATGCCTACGCCTGCGCAGGAAGCCGCTATCCGTAAATATGCAAGAACTGTAGCTGAAAATATTCTCTCGCTGGGATATGACGGCTATGACATTGATTATGAAATAGGTTGGGGAAGCGCGGGAAACCTTGTAGAATACAGCGAGCGCTTAATCATATATGTGGACGAGCTTGGAAAATATATGGGTCCAAAATCAGGTACCGACAAGCTGTTGATTTTTGACGGCGCTATCTGCAATGTGCCGGAACCGATTGGTCCTTATTGTAATTTATTTGTCATACAAGCCTATACATCAAATAGTTACAATAATTTAAATACCGGCATAAATCGTTTTTCTGGAGCAGTAAATGCATTTAAAAACGTTATGTCAGTTGAAGAAATAGCAAAAAAGACGGTAATGACTGAAGACTATGAAAACAGTCGAGCTTCCACAGGCGGAGTCAATCATACGCTTGAATCAGGCGAAGTTACAAATTCTGTCAAAGGCATGGCGCTGTGGCAGCCAACATACAACGGCGTAAAATATGAACGCAGTGGCGGATTTGGCGCATATCACATAGAATATGAGTACAATTCTGTGGGTAAAATCAGCGGATTCTATCCATGGATAAGGGAAGCTATACAAACCGTTAATCCTGCGGCAGCAGAATAATTATTAATTTAAAAATGAATATATTACAAATATGAAAAAAATAATATCATTCAAAAGCGTTTTAATGGCAAGCTGCATAGCCGCATATTTTTTCGCGGGCTGCGACGATGCAGTAAACAACGCTATAACAGACAACAAAGCATATATTAAAGGAGCTTACGAAAAGAAGATAAGCAATATTTATCTTGAAAGCTCAGATGAAGAACGGGCTTCCGTACAGATGGCGCTTTCCCGTCGGGACGATTCGCGCGACGTGGAGGTAACAGTTTGCGCTTCGGAAACGGCGCTGGAGGAGTACAATAAAAAATACGGTAAAGATTATAAATTATATCCTGAAAACTTGTGGCGTTTCGAATCTGAAAAAATAATATTCAAAAAAGGAACTACCGGAGCGCCTGTAAATCTTCTCATAAAGCCTGTACCGGATGAATTAATTGCGGAAGGAAGCATCTACGTGATACCTGTCAATATTGCAAGCGTTGATGGAGCAGGAATCTTAAACGGAGCAGAAACTCTTATCTGTATCATACGACGCACACCCGTAGCAACGGTAGGAGGCTTTTTGAAAACAGGAGTGGCGCAGGATTTATACCTGCCTGTAAATCACGGAGAAACGTTATATTCCTATACCGAATTAACTATTGAGTTCATGATAAAACTTACCGAATGGACGTCTGCTCACAACTTTGCGCTGATTTATAATCAATCAGGCAATCAGGGACAAATATATTCGCGTATTGAAGGCGGCGGAAACGGTTTGGCAAAAGCGGCTTTTGAGTGGAACATCGGCGACGGCGAAGCTATAAGTGCAGCTCCGCCAAGCGGAAAGATAGAATTGAACAAATGGTATCACGTGGCATTTACATTTGGCAAAGGACAGATAGCCATATATATAGACGGCATTTCGGTTGCCCGCTTAGACGTAGCCCGCAAAGCTATTGTATGCGGCAACGGCTATATCTGGCGGGGTGCAGGCTGCAACGGAGGATATGGTTCTACCCCTTCGCGCAATTCCACCATGAGCGCAGAATTGCGTATATGGAACGTTATACGTACTCAGGAGCAGATACAGGAATGTATGTATGCCGTCAATCCAAAATCACAGGGATTGCTGGGTTACTGGAAAATGAACGACGGATCGGGCAACACTGTTAAAGACTATGCCGGAACTGCCGACGGATATACAGTTACGTACAATACGACGAATCCTTCAAGCATCGGTTTAACCTGGTACACAGGAGAAACACTTACAGTAGGACAATAAAATTTTTATCAATAATATTAATAAAGCAATATTTTATGAAAAAAAAATCATATATACTGACGGCATGTTTTATAGCAACATTAGTATTGTTGTATGCGTCATGTTCGGAAAAACAGGAAGAAACACCCGTGAATGTTGAATCAATCTCTTTTATTGACGTACCCAACGATACTGTCAAAATGATAAAAGGCGATGTATATAAATTGAGGATAGCTACCAATCCGCCCAACAGTCCTGTGAGGTTCTATAATGCTTCTTCAGAAGCGTTTAGCGTAAAACAAAATACAGGCGAAATTACAGCTCTGAAAGGCGGCGCTGGCACTGTAATTGTTATTGCTCAAAACGGTGATTCTTGGACGAAAGCCTATTGTAAAGTAGTTGTTACTGAGTTAGTTGAGGAAATAACAGTAAAGCCATACATGAATATACAAATATTATCGTCAGGCACATTGAACGTAAGTTCTTATTTCACAGCTTTACCCGTTGCCGCTACCAATAAAACGCTGACTTACGCATCGTCAAATCCTGCCGTTGCAAGCGTTGATGCTGCAACAGGCTTGGTTAAAATGGTTAGCAAGGGAGTAGCAGAAATTACAGCTGTTTCAGCCGATGGTGGTAATGTAAAATCTGAACCTGTGTATGTTTATTCCGGTTATAACCCAACTACATACTCGCATGGCTCCGGCTCTACGGCATGGATAGCAAGTATGAGTTCTACTTACAGTTCTTCATACGGAGCCTCGCGGGCTATTGACAACAATACTAACAACTTCTGCCACTGGTCGGAAGGAGAATCGCATCCGCACTATTTGCAGATAGATTTTAAACAGGCGTTAAAGTTTAACGAAGTGCAAATTTACAGGCGTCCAAATTATACCGATACGAGGGATGTGGAAATTTACATCATTCCATCAACAGTAACCACAGAAGACGACATTACGTGGACAGATACGCGCTATGAAAAATGGGGGGAAATTTCATTTGGCGATGAAGCGTCAAGCGTAACAAACAAGGCTTTTCGCAAATCTCCAGGTTCGGAAGTTGCTACACGCTATTTGATGCTGAAATTACCAAACGGCAATAGATACAACTCGCAGAGCCTGGCAGAAGTGATACCTGTATATAACAACTGATTTAACTGGCGGCGACGGCAAGGTTTTATGCGACGTCATTGCGAGCGTTAGCGAAGCAATCCAGCAAAAAGTTGAAAACTAAAAACTAATTTCTGGATTGCTTCGCTAATACTCGCAATGACGTTGCACAAAACCATGCTGTGCAGAGTAATAAATTATAAATTATTTTGCTGACGCGGCTTTATAAGCCGCGCTTTCATGCTTTGCGCCACGTGTCTCGTTTAAAAAACTTTTCTCGCGTTACTTCGTAAAACAGATAAGCTGAAAATTCTTCTAAACCTTGCTG
>JAIRPX010000318.1 GCA_031256775.1 Dysgonamonadaceae bacterium | reverse complement strand
AATCTGTTCAAAAACAAATGGTTCTGTGATGGCAATTGAATTAAATAACAATAAATACAAAAATGTATATATTTTTGATAGTGAAATAAACAAATAATAAAAATCATATTTCATAATATCAATATTCTCGTTTACTTGTTTACTCAATTCTTGTTTACTTGTTTACTCAATTCTCGTTTACTGTCATCAACAACGGTAGCGGCATCGTTTATACCGATATAGATTCTGCCGCCTTGCGAATTGGCAAAGCTATGCTTTACGCGGTTTAATTTTGTGCAACGTTTGAACTGTAATTTTTTTCAAACGGTCTATTTTTACTAACTTTTCAAAACCATATATTTGGTCTTTTACATTGATTTGTCTAAACCGAATGGCTTTGTTTTTGGGTTGTTGTTTGTTTAAAAAATAGTCGTATTCGGCTTTACGATACGATTCATTAGAGATATTGTATTAAAATATGGGTACAAAGATAGGAAAAATAGTTGGATAGAAGCAAAATTGCAAAACCGTTATAGTGTATTTGGTTTTCTGACTAAAATCATATAACTTTGCACCCTCAAAAATATACCTTCTTGAAAAAAAATTATATTAATTATTATGACGAACGAACGTTACGAACTGAACAAGAATTTAGCTCAGATGCTGAAAGGCGGAGTGATTATGGATGTTTCAACGCCTGAACAGGCGCAGATTGCAGAAAATGCCGGTGCAGCGGCTGTTATGGCGCTCGAAAGAATACCGGCTGATATTCGTGCAGCGGGAGGAGTTTCACGTATGAGCGATCCGAAAATGATTCGCAGCATCCAGGAAGCTGTTAGTATTCCTGTAATGGCTAAAGTGAGAATAGGGCATTTTGCTGAGGCGCAGATTCTGGAAGCTATTGAGATAGACTATATTGACGAAAGCGAAGTGCTGTCTCCTGCCGACGATAGATTTCATATTGACAAAACAAAATTCAAGGTGCCGTTTGTTTGTGGCGCCAAAAACTTGAGCGAAGCGCTTCGCCGTATTAACGAAGGCGCATCAATGATTCGCACGAAAGGTGAACCAGGTACTGGCGACGTGATTCAGGCTGTGCGTCATCTCCGCCTGATTATGTCGGAAATACGGGTTGTTCAGAATTTGAGAGAAGATGAACTTTATTATGAAGCAAGGGAAATGGCAGTATCATTTGAATTGTTGAAATCAGTATATGACAGCGGTCGCTTGCCTGTAGTCAATTTTGCCGCCGGTGGTATTGCTACGCCTGCCGATGCTGCTCTAATGATGCAATTAGGCGCAGAAGGCGTGTTTGTGGGATCGGGAATTTTCAAATCAGGCAATCCAGCCAAACGTGCGCAGGCAATCGTTAAAGCCGTAACTAATTACAATGATCCAGCCATACTGGCAGAAATTTCAGCCGATCTGGGCGAAGCAATGGTTGGAATCAACGAAGATGAAATCCATCTGTTAATGGCTGAAAGAGGTATCTAAAATATGAACAGCTATCCTAAAATAGGCGTTTTGGCTTTGCAGGGTGGATTTTCCGAGCATATTCGTTCATTACAGTCTATTGGAATAGAGGGATTTGAAATCCGGAAAAAACAGGATTTGAACAGAACGATTGACGGTTTGGTGATTCCCGGCGGAGAAAGTACCGTTATTGCCAAACTGCTTGACGAACTTGATCTGTTTGATGGACTTAAAGATAAAATCGACAACGGATTGCCAGTTTTTGGCACCTGTGCAGGTTTAATACTGCTGGCAAACCGTTTTCACGCAATCAACGTCGCTGTCAAGCGCAATGCCTACGGAAGGCAGCTGGGCAGTTTTTCCATTGATGCAGAGATGAAAAATGTCGGTATGATTCCGATGGTATTTATCCGCGCTCCCTACATCGAATCGGCAGGCAAAGACGTGGAAATACTGTCTGTTGTGGACGGGCATATTGTTGCCGCCCGCGAAAAAAATGTCTTAGTCACTTCTTTTCATCCTGAATTGACTTCCGATACGCGGGTTCACGAATATTTTAAGAAATTATTATCCTGATACAAAATGACTTTATTAGAAAATCTTTTAGCTGAAAAAATACTTGTCCTTGACGGCGCAATGGGAAGTATGATACAGCAGTATAATCTTACAGAAGAAGATTATAAAGGTACTACGTTTGCCGGTTTACAGGGAAGTCTGAAAGGCAATGGCGAAGCTTTGAACATCTCTCGCCCTGATATTATTAAATCAATTCATACTCAATATCTTGACGCTGGCGCTGATATTATTGAAACAAATACTCTGAACGCAACTTCCATTTCCATGTCCGATTATGGTATGGAGTTGTATGTGAAGGATTTGAATATTGCTGCTGCAAAAATAGCAAGGGAAGCTGCAGATCAATATACTCGGCAAAATCCGAACAAACCAAGATTTGTAGCCGGTTCTATCGGACCTACAAATAAAACAGCTTCAATTTCTCCCGATATATTGAATCCTGCATTCAGGGGAATTACTTTTGATGAATTGCATATTGCATATAAAGAACAGATATTGGCTTTGATTGAAGGCGGCGTGGATGCTTTACTGATAGAAACATCTTTCGATACCTTGAATGTAAAAGCGGCTTTAATGGCTGCTGAAGAAGCTGTTACTGAATTAAAAAAAGAAATTCCCGTTATGCTTTCGTTTACTATTGCGGGAAAAAGCGGACGAATACTTTCCGGTCAGACGCTGGAAGCGGCTTTAGCTTCCGTTTCTCATGCCAAATTGTTGAGCGTCGGACTGAACTGTTCTTTCGGAACACGCGACATGAAGCCTTTTATTAAGGAACTGAAACGTATAGTGCCCTGCTATATAAGCGCTTATCCTAATGCCGGATTGCCAAACAGTTTGGGTAAATACGACGAAACTCCCGAAGCAATGGTTGCGCAAATTCAGGAATATATTGACGAAGGATTAGTTGATATTATAGGGGGGTGCTGCGGTACAACGCCTGCTCATATTGCAGCGATAGCCAAAAGAGTAGAAAAATGCGGGAAGGTGAAAAAGGAAAAAACAGGCGAAAAGGTAAATTCCCTCACACTCGCAGGTTTAGATATTTTGGAGATAAAAGATGCCGATGAAAATTCATCTGATGCCGGTCATTCTTTATTTACTGTTATTGGTGAGCGCTGTAATGTTGCCGGTTCTCGCAAATTTCTCCGTCTGATTCGTGAGCAAAAATACGAGGAAGCTATGGAAATCGCTCGCAAACAGGTGGATGACGGCGCTCAGATTTTAGACGTAAATGTTGACGACGGATTACTTGACGGCAAAAAAGAGATAACAAATTTTCTTAATTTGATTACTTCCGACCCCGATATTGCCCGCGTTCCCATTATGATTGACAGTTCGGACTGGAATATAATTGAGGCGGCGCTGAAATGTTTACAGGGCAAATCTATCGTCAATTCAATAAGTCTGAAAGCCGGAGAAGCGGATTTTCTGGAAAAGGCGCGAAAAATCAAATCATACGGAGCTGCCGTCGTTGCTATGGCTTTCGATGAAAAGGGGCAGGCTGATACTTTTGAACGGAAAAAAGAGGTATGCGAGCGAATGTATCGCCTTTTAACTCAAAAAGCAGGTTTTAAACCATGCGATATAATTTTCGATCCCAATGTGCTGGCTATTGCAACAGGAATAGAGGAACATGCCGAATATGCGCTTGATTTTATTCGTGCCGTAGAGTGGATAAAACATAATTTGCCACACGCCAAAGTGAGCGGAGGCGTCAGTAACCTGTCATTTTCTTTTCGCGGAAATAACTATTTACGCGAAGCTATGCACGCGGTTTTTCTGTATCACTGTATACAGAAAGGTATGAATATGGGAATCGTAAATCCTTCTGTTCATGTTAGATATGAAGATGTTCCTGATGATTTGCTCCTCCTGATTGAAAATGCGATTTTTAATCGTGAAAAGGATGCTATCGAACAGCTGATTGCATATTCGCAAAACAACAGTATTGAAACTGAACAGCAGCAGGAAAACCAAAGGCAGGAATGGCGCAGCTTTCCAATAGATGAAAGGTTGCATTATGCCTTGACAAGAGGAATAGTCGATTACTTGGAAGAAGATTTGGCGGAAGCGTTGCAAGTGTATCCAAATCCTGTTGATATTATTGATAAACCGCTAATGGGCGGACTAAGCATTGTCGGCAACTTGTTTGGAGAAGGTAAAATGTTTTTACCTCAGGTAGTTAAATCGGCGAGAACAATGAAAAAAGCAGTCGCCATCCTGCAGCCTGCTATTGAAGCAAACAAAAAAGAAAGTACGGAAAAAGCCGGTAAAATATTGATTGCTACGGTTAAAGGTGATGTTCACGACATCGGAAAAAATATTGCAGGAGTTATTTTATCCTGCAATAATTATGAAGTAATTGATATAGGCGTAATGGTGCCGCCGGAAGAAATTATACAAAAAGCCAAAGAGTATCAGGTAGATATAGTTGCCCTGAGCGGTCTGATAACACCTTCTTTGCAGGAGATGGCTTTTGTTGCATCCGAAATGGAAAAAGCAGGATTTTCAGTGCCTCTGCTGATAGGTGGAGCAACTACTTCCACTTTGCATACGGCATTGAAAATAGACCCTTTATATCAGGGAGCTGTAGTGCATGTGGCGGACGCTTCCCTCGCTGTTCCTGTTGCAAACAAGTTGCTTAATCCAAATTCTAAAACAGAATTTATTGAAGAATTAAAGTTGAATTACAGTTCTTTACGGGAAAAAAACGGGAAAAAGAAAGAACTTGTTTCGTTAGATTATGCGCGGAAGCATCCTTGCATGATCGACTGGAATTTTTATACTGTTCCAAAGCCAAAGGTGGAAGGAAGTTACGTAATTGATCATATTCCTGTGAATGAAATACTTCCGTATATCAACTGGACTTCTTTTCTTGCAGTATGGAAATTTCCTGTAAAATACGCTTCTTACATCAGATTGAATGAAAGCGATAAATCTACATGGGTAAATTCATTTTCAGAAGAAGAAAAAACGAAAGCAGAGGAAGCTGTCAGGCTGATGGACGACGCTCATAAAACATTGACACTTTGGAGCGTAAATAATCGTAAAATGATAAAGGCTATAGTTGGCTTTTATCCCGTAAAAACGGAAAATGAAACCCTGCTTGTCGAAGGAAAGAAAATCCCCATGCTGCGACAACAGGAAAAACGCGACGACGATGTCTATAAATCATTAATTGATTATATTTGTCCCAATGGCGATTATATTGGTCTGTTTACTGCAACTGTTCAGGAGGAAGATTCCTGCGGGTGCGGATGTCATAAGAAGGATGAATATCAGAGTTTTCTGGAACAAACTCTGCGGGATCGCATGGCGGAAGCTACAAGCGAATATCTTCATGAAAAAGTGCGTAAAGAGTATTGGGGCTATGCTCCTGACGAGTCGTTTACGCCTGTCGAATTGTTAAAGGCGCCTTACAGGGGTATTCGTCCTGCATCGGGCTATCCTTCGCATCCCGACCTGTCGCTCAATTTCATTATCGACGATTTATTGAAAATGGACAGGATAGGCGCAAAGCTTACTCCAAACGGGGCTATATATCCATTAGCGTCGGTTGCCGGAATGTATCTGGCGCATCCACAAGCCGATTATTTCTATATTGGAACAATCGACGATGAACAGTTGAACGATTATGCTCAAAAACGGGGAATAACAGTTGATGAAGCCCGTAAATGGCTGGGTAAATAATAATTTAATACTGTTAAAAAAATAGTAACTTATATTACAATCAATTAGTATGAAAACTTTAATATTTATCGTTATAAATATCGTTTTATCGTTAAACGTATTGTTTGCTAATGAACCTTTATGGCTAAGGTATCCGGCAATTTCACCAGATGGCGCGCTTATTACATTCTGTTACAAGGGCGACATCTACACCGTTCCAGTTTCTGGAGGCGATGCGCAACAGATAACAATGCATGTTGCGCATGATTATATGCCGGTATGGTCGCCCGACAGTAAGAATATCGCTTTTGCCAGCAACAGATTAGGAAATTTCGATATTTTCCTTGTCCCCGTCGGTGGAGGAACTCCTTCCCGCTTAACTGCTTTTTCAGGCGCTGAAAATCCTTACACATTCACTCCCGATGGGAAATATGTAGTTTTTGGCGCAAAAATTCAGGCTCCAGCTTCAAGCGCCGTTTTTCCCGCCAGAGTGATGACAGAGTTGTATAAAGTATCTGTCAACGGAGGACGCCCTGAACAGATTATTGCAACGCCTGCCGAAAATGTCTTTTTTACAAAAGATGGAAAACGTTTCGTTTTTCAGGATCGCAAAGGTCAGGAAGACGGTTGGAGAAAGCATCATAAATCGTCTGTCACTCGCAATATCTGGATGTATGATATGACTGCAAAAAAATTCACAGAACTGATTTCTGAAAATGGAGAAAACACGAACCCCGTTTTAAGTCCCGATAATTCAACCGTTTATTTTTTGAGCGAACGGTCGGGTACTTACAATGTCCATTCATTTCAGTTAAACAATCCTTCTACGATTACTCAAATAACTCATTTCAAGACACATCCGGTACGATTCCTGTCTATTGCCGAAAACGGTACTTTGTGCTTTGGTTATGACGGGGAAATTTATACCTTGAAAAATGGAGCGAAACCGCAAAAACTCGCTGTAAGGATTGTTGAAGAAGAAAAACAGAATGAAATAGAAAGCCTTAACAATAAGGACATTACTTCTGTAACAGTTTCATCCGACGGGAAACAGGTGGCTTCCATAATGCGCGGGGAAATCTTTGTCTCATCAACGGATTATAAATATACTAAACGCATTACATGTTCGGCGGCTAAGGATGATATGCCTTCATTTTCATCCGATGGCAAATCTTTGGTTTACGCTTCTGAAAAATCAGGAGTATGGAATCTTTATATTGCTAAGATCACCCGTTCCGAAGAGTCTTATTTCTTTAATGCAACGCTGATTGAAGAACAGCCTCTGTTCAATGATTCTGACACTGAAAGAATGTATCCCAAATATTCTCCCGACGGAAAAGAAATTGCATTTATAGAAAACAGGCACAAATTGATGGTTTATAATATCAAGAGCAAAAAAGTCCGTCAGATTACCGACGGATCGGGAAATCCTAATTCTTCAGGCGATGTGACATACGAATGGTCGCCTGACAGCAAGTGGTTTACAATAGTTTATACGCCAAACAAACACGATCCGTATTCAGACATTGGATTAGTAAGCGCTCAGGGTGGAACAGTAACTAATTTAACCGGCAGCGGATACGCCAGTGAAAATCCCCGTTGGGTATTAAACGGAGACGCTATTCTTTTCAGCACGGAAAGATATGGCATGAGAAATCACGCCTCGTGGGGGTCATTAAATGACGCTATGATTATATTTATGAATCAAAAAGCATACGATAAATTCTGTTTAAGCGAGGATGATTTTAAATTATTGAAGGAAGAAGAAAATGATAAAAAAGAAGATAAAGACAAAAAAAATTCCAAAACAAAGGAAGATTCTGTAAAAAACGAGGTTAAGGATATTTTGATTGAATTACAAAATATTGAAGACCGCATTTTACGTATTACGCCCAATTCGTCTGATTTGGACGACATTGCTTTGACGAATGACGGCGATAAACTGTATTATTTGACTTCCTTTGAAAAAGACTACGATTTGTGGTCTATAAATACGCGCACACGCGAAACAAAATTAGAAGTGAAAGATGCTGGAAAAGCGCGACTTATTTTTGATAAAAGCGGTAAAACACTGTATTTGTTGGGAAAAAACGCGCAGAAAATAACACTTGCCGACGGAAAGAAAACGCCTGTCACAATTTCCGCCCAGATGGATTTGAATTTAGCAGACGAACGAGAATATATGTTCAATCATGTCTGGAGACAGGAGTTAAAACGTTTTTATACAGTCGATATGCATAAAACCAACTGGGAATTGATGAGAAAAGCTTATTCTAAGTTTCTGCCTCATATCAACAATAATTTTGATTTTTCCGAAATGTTAAGCGAAATGCTTGGCGAACTGAACACTTCGCATACGGGATGCCGATATTCGCCCAAACCGCAAAATCCTGATGCTACCGCATGTCTGGGCTTGCTTTTTTCGTGGAATTATAACAACGACGGACTGCTGATTGATGAGATTCTTGAAAAAGGTCCATTTGACAATGCTAAAACAAAAGTGAAATCAGGATGTATTCTGAAAGCCATTAATGGTGAAGAAATTCTTGCAGGACAGGACTATTTTCCCCTTTTGAATAAACTTTCCGGCAAAATAACACTGATTTCATTCTATAATCCTGCAACAAAAGAACAGTGGGATGAAGTGATAAAACCTATTTCACAGGCTGCACAAAACGATTTAATGTATAAAAGATGGGTGAAAAAACGAGAAGCAGATGTAGAGCGACTGTCAGGCGGGCGGTTAGGATATGTCCATATCCAAAGTATGGGCGACCCAAGTTTCCGTTCAATTTATGCCGATATTTTGGGAAAATTCAATGACAGGGAAGGAATTGTGATTGATACCCGTTTTAATGGAGGCGGACGTCTGCATGAAGATCTGGAAATTCTGTTCAGTGGAAAAAAATACTTTACTCAGGTCATTCGCGGCGTAGAATCGTGCGATATGCCCAGCCGTCGCTGGAACAAGCCGTCTATTATGATTGTAGGAGAAGCTAATTATTCCAATGCGCATGGTTCGCCATACGTTTATAAAAACATGAATATAGGTAAATTGGTTGGAATGCCTGTTCCCGGAACGATGACCAGCGTTTCATGGGAAACATTGCAGGATCCGACTTTATTGTTTGGTATTCCTATTGTAGGCTATCGGCTGGCAGACGGAAGCTATCTGGAAAACAACCAGCTGGAACCGGATTTCAAAATAGTAAACGCTCCCGACCGTATCGCCGCCGGAGAAGACCAGCAATTGGCAAAAGCAGTTGAAGAATTGTTAAAACAACTTGGAAAATAAAATAGGATGAGAGGAGTACCTATAAAATTAATATATACAAACTGTATTGTAAATTTAATTACAACTACCAAATGATAGTTATTCCTTTCATTTTTCTGAATAATGATAAAGCATAGAGAGGATATAAACCTCTATATTATCGCCGTTTATGCGCCTTGGCGGATCAGTTGGAAATATTAAAAATAACTCAGGAAGTGGGCGACGTGGAGAAATTCAAGGATCACTACAAGTATCTAAAAGAAAACTTCAAATCAGAATCGGAAGTTAAGCAAATTGAAGATTTTGTCGGAAATATGCTAAAGGAATTTACTGAAAAAATGGAAAACCGGCAACATTTTCAAAAAAGCGAAGTTAAAACATTTAACTTTGCTCTCCAGGATATAGGTAAAAAAATAGGCTCTATCGCATAGATATTAATTTATTAACACCCAAGCCCCGCATTGGAGTCGTGCGGGGCTTTTTTTATGGATCATCTGCAAAACCTTGTGTTTTGCGAGAAGGCGCGTAGCGCCAGTATCTTTGTAGCCGTGTGCGTAAGCGCACGGTAAAGATATACGGAATATAAACAGAGCAGCGTAGCTGCGATACTTTAATTTTTATTCATTTCATGTTTATGAATTAATTTGCTGTTAAAAAATATGTCGCAGCTATGCTGCTCAGAGAAATGTCTGTGTTTTCCAACCGTGCTTACGCACACGGCTACAAAGATGTTGCAGCTACGCTGCTTTTGTTCAGCACGGTTTAGAAGAATTTTCAGCTTATCTGTTTTACGAAGTAACGCGAGAAAA
>JAIRPX010000292.1 GCA_031256775.1 Dysgonamonadaceae bacterium | reverse complement strand
CTCTCTAATTCTGAACTGAATATAAGTAAGATAACCGAAGCGATGCACATTTCGCGCACCAAACTCTACTACAAAATAAAAGGGCTGACGGGCGAAAATCCGAACATATTTTTCAAAACTTACAAACTCAACCGCGCCGCCGAATTTATTGCCGAAGGCAAACTCAACATTTCCGAAATCGCAGATATTACCGGTTTCAGCACCTTGTCGCACTTTTCGGCAAGTTTCAAAAAGCAGTTTGGGGTGTCGCCAAGCCTGTGGAAATAAAGGCGCACTTGCTATTTATGATTTTATTTTTAATTTTATTATTTCAGCCGCTTGGCGTTTCTTTTCGTCTATCAAATCGGCATAAATTTCGCTTCGCGCAAATTGCTCATGCTCGGCAATTCAAACAAGTTTAATTGCGCTCGCTTAATCGCAATTTTGAGTAGTAGAAACGTCTTTATGTGTCAGCATTTTGCTGACGGTTAGTTGTCTGAACCTTGATTATTAGGATTTTAATGATTACCGTGATTATTTTACAGCAAAGAAATTTTTAATGCACTTATAATTAATAGGTAACGATAAAAAAGCCATCAACAAAATACGGTTAAATAACTGAAATACAAATCATTATTTATTTTTGGTTGTTGGTTGATTTTAGGGGTTATTTCCCGATGCAGAACTTCCGAAATATATTTCCAAGCATTTCGTCGGTAGTGATTTCGCCTGTTATTTCACCAAAATGATGCAGACATTCGCGGATGTCTTGAGCTATAAGATCGTTGGGAAGATGAGATACCAAGCCTTTTTCTACTCGTGTAATAGATTCGAGCGCTTTAGTCAAGGCTTCGTAATGACGGAGATTAGTTACAATAATATCGTTTGCGCTCAGTTTGGGCAGATTAGCAGCTTGCAGCAAAGCCTGCTCTAATTTTTCGGTGTTCTGTTTGTACTTGGCGGATAGATAAATATGTTCTGCCGGTACATGTGGCAAAAATTCATCTTCGAGAATTTGTTGTTCTTCCGGACTGATTTTGTCTATTTTGTTGAAAGCGATAATCAGTTTTTTATGCTTTGTTTTCGGGACAATTTTATCGGCAATATATTCAATTTCTTTGTTAAAATGCGTTGTATCAATCATCCAGATTACGATGGCGGCCTGGTCGATTTTACGGAAAGTGCGCTGGATACCTATTTTTTCCACTTCATCGCCAGTGTTACGGATACCCGCCGTATCAATGAAACGAAATGTAACTCCTTTAATATTAACAATATCTTCTATTGCATCACGAGTTGTGCCGTGTATTTCGGAAACAATAGCTTTTTCCTCGTTCAGCAACAAATTAAGCAGGGTAGATTTACCGGAATTAGTTTCTCCCACAATAACGACAGGAATGCCATTTTTCAAAACATTTCCCAAACCAAACGATTGCACCAGTCCGGTTAGCATCGTTTTGATTTCTTCCGCCAACCGAACGAGTCGACTGCGGTCGGCAAATTCTACGTTTTCTTCGCCGAAATCTAATTCCAATTCTATCAAAGAAACAAAATCGAGTAACTGTATCCGAAGACGTTGTAATTCCCCGCTGAATCCGCCCCGCATCTGATTTATTGCCAAACGGTGTGATGCCGCTGATGAAGATGCGATCAGATCGGCAACAGCTTCGGCTTGCGACAAATCCATTTTGCCGTTCAAGAAAGCACGTTGGGTAAATTCTCCCGGAGCAGCCAATGTACAGCCGTTTGCCAAAAGCAATTTCAGTATTTCCTGCTGTATATAAATTGAGCCGTGACAGCTGATTTCAACCGTATCCTCGCCCGTAAAAGAATGTGGCGCGTGGAAAACGGCAAGCAAAACTTCGTCAACTAACTGACAATTATTTTCATCGCTTTCATGTTTTACAATTTTTCCATAATGAATTGTATTTGCTTTGAAATCAATAATTTTAATCCCATTTTCAGCAATAAAAATTTTATCGCAGATATTAAACGCATTTTTGCCTGAAATGCGAATTACAGCAATACCTCCTATTCCGGCAGGCGTTGAAACGGCGCAAATCACAGTGTTATCTTTCATAATTTTATATCAATATAAAAAAGGGTTTTGCCAAAAATAATCGGAATTATTTGTTATATAATAGTTTGTATAATGCTTAAAACCGGTAAAACCTGTCGGACACAGATATACATATTTTCTATAGCTGCTATTATCTTCTACAGCAAAACAACTTTCTGTTATACACGAAAGCCAGTACAGATTTTTTGCCATATAGGTTTTCAGATAATAATCTGCTGTCTGCTTTGTTTTATGATTCCAGTTGGCGTCTTCATTCAATTTCAGCGGCATATCGTTGATCAAGCGCATTTTAACTTCTGAAATACTTAACAGGTTTTCGTTTTCATCGGTAATATATGCTGCAAAAGTCGGGTCGATCATTATCCATTTATTCAGGGTTTTGGAATAAACGGAGTTGATAACGTGGCAGTCGGTGTCTGTGGAATCCTGCGGCAAACATGTTACAAATCGCGAATAAAAACCCATCGACAAATAAAATTCATTCAAGGCAATAGCCATCATCCTGCAATTTATGCCATTGCCTGTTTCACTGACATATTTAAACAAGTCGATGGAATTTCGACTGACGCCTGTTGCCTGGTTATTTCCATCGTGCGTTATGGAATTATGAACAAAATACATTAATTTTTTGATTTTGGAAATTTCATCGCCGTTTCCTGCAACACTGTCTAAATTGAAATGTTTACGGACGCGCACTAAGTTTGTGTCGGATGATGATTGATAAATGAATTGCGGCGCATTTTTGTCAATCGTATTATTGTATGAATCAGACGATTGCAGCAAAGTTAAATATTCTTTGCTGTTTTCAGTCTGTTTTTTACTGAAAGAATATGCAATAATAACTACACAAATTGCACAAACTGCGAATCCTGCAAAAAACGAGCCAGCACTAAACCAAACAATTTTTTTTGTTTCTTTTTTCATTCTTTTTAATCTTTAAATAACTCTTCGGAGTCAATTGTCAGTCCTTTCAACGTCAAAACAGGAACACAAACGTTTCCTTCATAAACCGTTCCGCGATCGTATTTCCCGTCTTCCTGCAAAATAAATACGTTGATACCCTTTTCTTTTGGCGAAACTACCCAATATTCTTTCACTCCTGCCGCTTCGTACAAATTAAATTTTTCGTTCAAATCATATTTTTGCGACGAAAGCGAAAGTATTTCAACCACCATGTCAGGCGCTCCGAGACAACCACGCTCATCCAATTTGGAATTGTCGCAAACCACGCAAATATCAGGTTGAACAACCGTATAAATTTGTCTGTCGTCTTTCTCGTCGGGTCTTTTCGGAAGACGAACATCAAACGGAGCGTAAAAAACCTGACAACCGCCGCCTTTTAGTTTAACATAATCAAATAAAATATATCCCAAGCGACTCACAATAACCGCGTGTTTCAACGTGGGCGCAGGCGACATCAAGCGAACAAAACCGTTCAATAACTCCCGAAATTTGTTGTCAGTCCATGTGAGATAATCGGCGTAAGTATAGCGTTTATTTAAATCCAAAGATAATTCCATAACTGTTTTTTCAATCTTTAAATAATTCTTCTGTATTGATATTCAGTCCTTTCAACGTCAAAACCGGAACATTGACATTTCCTTCATAAACCGTTCCGCGATCGTATTTTCCGTCTTCCTGCAAAATAAATACGTTGATACCCTTTTCTTTTGGCGAAACTACCCAATATTCTTTTACTCCTACCGCTTCGTACAAATTAAATTTTTCATTCAAATCATATCTTTGCGACAAAAGCGAAAGTATTTCAACCACCATGTCAGGCGCTCCAAGACAACCGCGCTCATCCAATTTGGAATTGTCGCAAACCACGCAAATATCAGGTTGAACAACCGTATAAATTTGTTTGTCGTCTTTCTCGTCGGGTTTTCTCGGAAGACGAACATCAAACGGAGCGTAAAAAACCTGACAATCGCCGCCTTTACTGTCTATATAATTAACCAGCGGGGTTCCTAACCGTCTTAAAACAACCGCGTGTTTCAACGTTGGCGCAGGCGACATCAAACGAACAAAGCCGTTCAATAACTCCCGAAATTTGTCGTCAGTCCATGTGAGATAATCGGCGTAAGTATAGCGTTTATTTAAATCCAAAGATAATTCCATAACTGTTTTTATTGATATATTATTATTTATATCCGTTCTAAAACTTTGGTAATCAATTCATTGAAAGAACCTTTGTAATCGGTATTCATTCCGCCGGAATAGCGCCCTGCAATAACCAGACAAGCCGTCATCGCTTTATGTCCCATCAAAGAAGCCAATCCCGACAGGGCTGCGCTTTCCATTTCATAATTGCAAATCTTTAATCCTTTATACTCAAACGATTCCAACAATTTGTTCTGTTCCGGATTATTTAACCCTAAACGGACATGCCGCCCTTGCGGTCCGTAAAATCCGCTTGCCGAAATGGTTATCCCTTTTACCATGTCATGTCCGATTTGTTCTACCAAAGTCTTGTCGGCATGTACAAAATAAGGCATAGCCAACAGTCTGTCCCATTGCGTATGTTTTGTGAATTTTTCCGACAATTCGGAATCTGAAATCTGTTTTCCTCCTTCATAAAAGAAAATCAGTCCGTCCATACCCATAGAAATTTCGGAAACAACGTAAGAGCCAATCGGAGCGAAAGGTTGCAATCCGCCGCAAGTGCCTATCCTGACCAAAGTCAGTTGGCGAAAATCTTTTTTCACTTCCCGCGTTTGCAAATTAATATTCGCCAAAGCGTCTAATTCGGTCATGACAATATCTAAATTATCGCAACCTATTCCATGCGATAAAGCCGTGATTCTTTTGCCTTTATATGTCCCCGTAATTGTACGAAATTCGCGGCTTTGCCCGTCAAACTCGATGGAATCGAAAGCGGTAGCCACAATGGGAACCCGCTCCGGGTCGCCCATCATTACTATTTTATCGGCTAATTGTTCCGGTTTCAAATGCAGGTGGAAAATAGAACCGTCTGCATTTACGGGAAGCTGGTCGGGGGAAATTATTCTCATAAACAATTTGTTTTTAATGTAACCAAATACAAATGTATGAAAAATAAAAAACAAATCTATATTTTTGCGGAAAATTATTTATATAATAATTTATTCCACCGTCAAACTTCTCCCTTTCGGATATTTTACTTTGTAGCGCAAGTTTAATTCGTTTTTTTGCGCAGGCTGCAAAGTCAGTTTCCATTTTACTTCGCCGGTTTCATCGTTTAATATTCCGCCGGTAAGATTTTCCGTATTAACTTCGATTTCGTTAGTTGTCGAAACCGGAATCTGGTCGAATAATACTATGGATATTGGTTGGCGCTTGTTGTTTCGGACGGTAACTTTCCAGTCGCGGGTAGTTTCGGTTTTACTGCCCAGAAATTTTTGCGTATTGTATTCTTTCACTTTGTCGCGCTGTATGGTTACGCTTTTGTCGCGCCCCAGCGAAATATTCAGCGTATCGCTCATGTAGCGAACATCAAGAATCGTTTTACCGATGAAAGTATTTTCAAAAAAGATATTGGCTTCGCCTTCCTGCAAGTTGTATTGTTCCCAATTGGTAATGTATGCAAGTAAAAAGGCATCCTTATCGACTTTGGGAACGCAATAATATTCATAATCAGCCGGAACGGAATAGCGTTCCATTTCGACGGTGGTCGGTTTATTTTCCGATGGAATAGAATAAGGCGTCTTAATTTCAAATTCAACCGATGTTTGATTTTCAACCTGAACAACAGGGAGCGGAATTTCTTTTTTCTTTGCCGGTTTTCGGTCAGAAATTCCGGCAACACTTCCGGCTAAGTTTTTTTCGATTCCTCCATATCCTGTAATAACAACTTCTTCCAATATAGCATCTTCTTCTTCCAAAACGATATTCATGTAATTGTTGGAAATTGGAAACGTTTTTGGTTTCATTCCAATATACAAAACTTCTAATATGCCGCCGCCGGCAGGAATTGCTAAAGAAAATTTCCCGTCCAAGTCCGTAACAGTTCCTATGGTAGAGCCTTTGATATGTACGGATGCTCCAATTATCGGCTCACCGTATGTGTCTGTTATTCTTCCCGTTGCCTGATTTGACGTATTATTTGTATTGTAACGCGGCGGTTGCGTATAATAATTCAAAAAGTATGTTTTTAACTTAGGCGCAACGTTTCCAAGTTTTGGGTTGGCGGACGAAATTTTCAGTTTGATATTTTTCCAGTCTTCTTTGGTGTTTTGTATGATATTGGCTTTGTAAGTCAATTCTATCGGCTCGTTAATTGTTTTAGCGCGAATATCATACGACGGATGCCAGCTTGCGTTATTAACGTAATAAGAAAGCTCGATGGGAACTCGTTGGGCGATTTTACTTTCGACATTCAGGATAACTTCTCCGGTCGGTTCGGGTTTGAAACTGCCGGAAACAGCCATTTTACGTTCAACGCCGCTTTTTTCGCCGGACAAATTATTGATTTTTTTATCTAACTCAATATCCTTCATTTTCAGGGCTGAAATACGTTCGCTGTAATAAGCGTCCGTTGCCTTCAGGTTGACTATTTCTATGCCTTTTTCGTTTCCGCCGATTTTCCTGTTGTCTTTAAGAAATGCTATTTCTTCGGCAACGACTTCTTTATTTGTCCGTTCGATTTTGATTTTTTCGTCCAAATCGGATAACTGTTTCCTCAATTTTTCAATTTCGTCCGATTGCTTAATCGTATCGTTATAGTTTTGTTGATGATTTACCGACAAAACCATCACTTCGCCGTCTATTTTCACCTGAATACTTTTAGCATCGATATAAGGCGATAAATTGACGAAACGCAAAGTAGATTTACCAGCCGGAAGCGTTGCCGTTGTTTTGCGGAGCGCTTGAGCGCCTTTAATAAATACGGTCGCTTCCGACACATTCGTTTTCAGTTCGACGTCTTTTTTCTCCTGCGCAACAAGAGATAAACTTGCGAAAATAAGCGCAATACCTATCAGCTTTTTCATACCAAATTGATTTTACATTAAATTAAAAGCATAAAGGTAATGATTATTTCTTGTTTTTTGCAAAATTTCAAACGGATATTTATTTTTATTCCAATTCTTTAAGTTCTTCCAAACTCTTTTGAATAGTATCTATATTCTTTTGATACATTCGTTTGTATTCCCACCATGTACCGACAGCGCCAACTCCCAAGGCGCCAAACAGGGTAATCCACTGCCACGCTTGCATTTTTGTGAAAAAATAAGATATTATAATTGTAATTACCATAACGGCTACGCCGCCTAATAGTATGATTATTACTTGCTTATTATAATAAATACGATAAGAGTTTACTCTTTGTAAGTTTTCCATTATTGGGGCGGAAAGATCTATTTTCTGTAGTTTTAATAAGCCGATAATACCTTGTATCAGCGCATAAATAACATAAACGACTGTCATATATAAAGTTATCCGTACAGGCAGAGTAGTAAGGTCGGCAACCTGAAAAATAACCCAAATCAGGGTGAATAATCCCAAAACGATAAGCGTCAGTCCAAAATAACCGTAATTTATCATTATGCTAAGTCCTTTATCCGATTTGCTTAATAATGATTCCTTCAAAATAACTTTCTCCAACATTTTCTGTTGTTGCAATCGCGTTTCAAATGAGTTCCATACGTTTTTTAATTCTTCTAATTCCATAATTTTTAATTTTTATTGATTCGATATATTTTTTAGTTTCTCTTTGATGCGTTTCAGTTTTGTTGCAACGTTACTTAACGACAAACCTGTAATATCGGCAATTTCCTGATATGATTTTTCTTCCAGCCAAAGCAGTATAATCGCGCGTTCCAATTTTTCAAGGCTGTAAATCAGACGATAAAGCGTTTTCAAATCATCTGCAAAACTGTCCGGTTCAAAAGCTATTTCATCGGAAAACGACAACTGCACATGTCGCCGGTATTTGCTCGTTTTGCGCAATTCAGAGATGCAAGTATTCAAAGCTATTCTGTAAATCCATGTCGAATAGCTGCTTTCGTTCCTGAATTTCGGATAAGCTCGCCAAAGATTGAGAATTGTTTCCTGATACAGGTCTTCCATCGGAGAAAATTCGGAGATATAAAATGAGCAGGCTTTGTAGATAATCCGCTCATTTTCCTTAATCATCATGATAAAGTCATTTTCTAATTGCACCCGATTGTTTTTGCTCATTGTTATTATAGTTGTTTATTTTTTTAGTCGCAAAAAGATTAAAAAAATGGCACAATGCGAAAATTATTTTTTTTAGATGCTATACTCTGCACAGTATGGTTTTATGTATCGTCATTGCGAAAGCGAAGCCTTAAGCAATCCAGTAAAAAACGGATCATCTGCAAAACCTTGTGTTTTGCGAGAAGGCGCGTAGCGCCAATACCTTTGTAGCCGTGTGCGTAAGCGCACGGTAAAGGATGTACGGAATATAAACAGAGCAGCGTAGCTGCGATACCTTAATTTTTATTCATTTCATGCTTATGAATTAATTTGATGTTAAAAAAGATGTCGCAGCTACGCTGCTCGGGGAAAAGTCTGTCTCTTCCAACCGTACGCTTACGCACACGGCTACAAAGATGTTGCAGCTACGCTGCTTATGTTCAGCAAGGTTTAAAAGAATTTGCAGAGTAGCTGTTTTACGAAGTAACGCGAGAAAAGTTTTTTAAACGAAACACGTGGTGCAAAGCATGAAGGCACGGCTTACAATGCCGCGCCAGCAAAGGAGACCGCGCTTTGTGCTACGTTATCGTGTCTCCGTGTCTCCTCCCGAAGGGAATCGTATTTATTTTGCCAAAATTACTTTATATACCGTATTTCCAACAAAAATGAAATAAGTTCCATTTGAATAATTCAGTTCTATAGGCAATTCGCCTTCCGATTGATAAACAGCCAATACCCTTCCAACGGTGTCAACTACTTTTACTGTGGCTTTTGTTTCCGTATAAACGGTGATATTGCCTTTCGTAAACGTTGGATAAACTTTCTGTGCTAATTTCACATTGCCAATACCTGCTCCATCGGTTGTTTTGTAGTTCAATTCAAGTTCAAGATCGTAATTGTCAATAGTTCCTGCCGGAATGAACAGCTTGTAGTTCGTGTTCTTTTCTAAGGGAGCATGATTTATTGTCAAAACTGCTCCTTCGATAGATGGCGTTATATCGACTGCGCCATTGCTGCCGGTCAAAGTAATGTCTTCCAATTTGGAGCTGGTGATATTCCTGTCGAAAGTGAAAATGATTGGCAAATCAATAGCAACACCTGAACTTCCGTCTTCAATATTAATATTTGTCAATATGGGTTCTGTCAGGTTAAAATACCGAGTATATAATGCTACGACATGCGCATCTTCGCCTATTCTCCCGTAATCAATAACTGCGCCGGTTGCAGGATCCACTTCCATCAAGCGACCTTCATCATTTCTACTATAAATTGCCCAGAACAAACGTTCAGTATTGTGATCGAATGTCATTCCTTGAGAAGAATAAGGAAGACATCCTGTGTTTCCTATAACCTCTGTAGCGCCGGTAGTTTTATTTATAGAAACAAAGTCGCCGCTTCCATTCACTCCATACATATTACCGTTCAAATCAATTACCAGCGTATAAAGATCATCTCCTTCAAGCGTGACAACTGCTGTCATGACGCCCGTTTCCAGATCAACCGTACTTAACTGCATCATTCCATCTTCATTATATGCAAGCGCATACATCTCGCCCGTTGAATAATCGTAAGCCATATCGAAAGCTATGTCATTAACAGGCTTTGAGAAAACTTTAGTCCAGTCTTCATTTAATTTGATGAAATTTTTTGGAACCAGAACGTAGTTAATTATATCTACGAAGTAAGAATATATATATATGTTTCCATCTATATATTCACCGGTCATGATCGAATTATTTTCATCTTTATAATCGTTTATCATAACAGGATCCGACAGGTTGTCTGTAGAAAAAGATATTGCCGACGCTGCGTCCTCGCCACTCCATTTGTCATAAATTTTATAGCCTTGAAGCGTAACAGCTTCCCTGTACAAGAATGATACGGTTTGCTTGTCGTTGGTTGCGTCGCCGTCGTTTTCCAGTTTAGTATAAACTTCAAGCGTATAATCGTTGTATTCCGACAGGTCAACAGTTTGCGGGAAAGTATATTCTACCGTTTCTCCGGCTGACAAATTACCTGTATAAACGTCTGTTACCTCTTCGCCTCCATTCAGTTTGTAAGCTACCGGAATAAAAGTCAATGTGTTTTGACCGAAATTGCCAATCTTGATTTTCACTTGATCGGCTTCATTACCGCCTTTCTCTGGATTTATGATTTCTATCACGCCTGCATCGTAAGACGGCGTAGTGAAGCAGGAAATGTTGGCTTCCCAACCTGCTTCCGATTGCCTGCTTTCTTTTTTGAATACAAAAGTTAATGAACCGTCAACATCGGTTGAGCGAAATACCATTGGTAAATTATCAGTCATGTTGTCGGTTAAATAAGCAAGCAGTTTTTCACTGTTGGTAGTATTACCATTATAAACAAATAGCGTATCGCCAGGCAAGGGGAAGCCTTCCCATATTCTAAACGGATAGGATTTGAAACTAATAAATTCGGCTTGTATCCTGTTAGTAGCTGTTGTAGGGTGGAAAGTCACGGTTTGCGTTTCAGCCGTTGCACTGTAGTTTCCATCTATTCCGTCGTCTTTAAACACAATGCCGCAAGTATTATATGAATTTTCTTTGCCCATAACAGCTATGTCGCCATAATTTGTAACCGTCTTATGCATCTGGTTGTTGGAAGAATTGGTATCGTCGGCTACGTTTACGCTAACAGTGATATTATAAGATTTAACTGCCGACAAATCAATCGTTTGTCCGTTAAAATCGTATTCAACTTCCTGATCTATTCCGATAGAGCCTATAGAACCGCTTAATGTAGTTCCGCCTTCTACCGACAGAGTTACAGGAACATTGCTAAGCGCTACTGCTCCAAAGTTTTTCACTTTGATTTTAACTGCTTCTGTTGCAGTTAAATTAATACCGCTTTCGGGTTTGATTATTTCCATAATACCCAAATCATTTCCTTCTAAAACTGAAATTTTAACATCGTCCAGATACCATTCATGAGCATTATTTCCCTGATAACGGAAAGCTATGTAAATATCCTTGCCTGCATAATTCACCAAATTGACTTTGTTTTCCTCCCAGCTTGAGCTAACTGATTGCGGCGACCATACTTCCGTAAAATCATTGGATGCTGGATTGTTGCTGCCGGTAGAAATTAATATGCTGTTTCTCCCCTTATCATAAATAGTGGAAAAATGATTAAACGACCAGAACGACAGGTTATATACGCCCGTAGCAGGAATGGAAATTTTCGGCGAAACCAACCATCCGTTTTGCATGTCGCCTTCATTTCCGAAGGTATGACAAATTGAACGGAAGCCGCTACGATACCGTGATGTTGATATAGCCCAGTTTGGATTAGCGCCATCTATATCATATTTACTCCAACAAAGCAAGTTAACGTCATCTTCCATGTCTTCCGTATAAGGTAATGACGAAAACAGGCAGTCTCCTATGTTGGTAATATTTACTTTAACAGTATCATTTTGCCTGTTACTGTCGCCTGATAAATCTGTATATGCAATAATTTGATATTTCTTCTTAGCCGAAAAATCGAATGTACCTGGGAAAGTATATTCCATTTCCGCGCCTGCTGGAATCGACGGAATGTTGCCGCTGACAGTAGAACCGCCGTCAATAATCAGTTTTACTGGAACATTAGTAAGCGATTGCGTACCAAAACTTTTTACGTTCACACTTACCTGCTCTGCATTTGTAAGCACGCCGCCGACAGGAGCTGTCAACTCAATTACTCCTACGTCTAAAGCGCCTGCCTGATTGAATTTAATTTCATCAACAGCCCAAGTATGCGCATTTTTTCCTTCGTAATAGAAAGCAATATACACCTGTTGACCGGCGTATGCTGCTAAAGATATTTTTATTTCTTTCCAGGCAGCCGGATTAGGAACTTCGTCAGTATTGCCTTTTGTTGCTTCCCAAAGTTTAGTGAATCCTCCGGAGGCAGGATCGTCGCTTCCGGATGAAATCCACACGCTGCTCTTCGCATAAAAAGTAGGAGAAGAAATGTATGACCAGAAATCCAGTTCGTATGCTCCATCAAGTGTAATTTTCGGTAATACCAGCCATCCCTTTTCATCTATGGAGCTGCTGTATTCGTGGAAAGCTGAATAGGATCCTTGATGCGCTCGCCGTGTTGAAAATACCCATGTGTTACCTCCGCCATCTTCATCATATACTTTAACACATGCCAAAGTAGCGTCGGACATCTCAAAGCCCTGAGTATAAGTAGCAGCCGGATATGAATCGGTACATGGTTCAGCGCCAACTGAATTAGGCGTTACTCTTTTTTCGTAAACAGAAATTTCTTCTTCTTCTTGCCTTTCCCTCTGCAAGATAGCTGCTCTTTCTCTATCCTTGCATGTAACACTTATATCTTCCTTTTCTTTTTTGTTGGAAACGGAAGATTTCACAAATTCTTTCCGAAACAATGCAGAGTGTTTCTTTTGCGTTTGTCCCTGTATGGCAAAACTACTCATTACAAGGATAATCATCAGTAAAAATGTAAACCAATTTTTCATAAAAAATTAAATTTAATAATTCATGTAAAATAACTAATATGTATAATTATAGTAATAGACTAATATAATTTTATACAAAGGTAGAATTTTTTTTTTCGTCTCAACATGATTTTATGAAAAATTATATTAAAAATTATACTTGTGAATAAAAAAATATCTACCTTTGCTACTCGAAGTCTAACACTATTTTCAAATGCAAAAGAATTTTTTTTTATTAATTACATTATTTATCCTGTCTGTAGCAGGTGGAGTTGCTCAAACGGAAACGAAAATATTGCCGCCGGGATTTAGTTACGACCGCAGTATTTTGTCAGAACCTGAAACTTATCGTTTCGAGTTCAGGGGAAATGTCGAAAAATTATTGTACGAAGACGCCGAAAATATGAAAAACGGTGCGCCTTTGCGATTTGCTGTTCGTAATCCGGTAGATATTTTATTGGATAGCCGGAACATGAAACGTTCCATATTGCCTTCCGGCAAAAATATTATGCAGTATGTTATTAAATCCGATGGCGCTGAAGGATTGATACTTATGTTTGATGAATTATACATTCCCGAAGGAGGCGAATTGTATATATATGACAAAAAGACAGGTCAAACACGCCTGTTTACGCACGCAGATAATCCATCGGGCGGACGAGCGGTTTCTGGCGCTATCTATGGAGATGAAATTACACTCGAATATGTACCTTCGCCAGATTCCGGAGAACAGCCGCGAATCAGGATATATGATATTTCATATATTTACAAATCTCAGGCAGATATACAGGCTGCGGTAACATGCTTTATCAGTACGTGCTGTTCCGAAGGAGACGACTGGGAATATCAAATTAAAGGCGTGGTTGCACTGTCGGCAAATAATATTCATGAATGGTTTTTTTGCACCGGCTCGTTAATTAATAATGTGCGTCAAGACAAAACACCCTATATTTTAACGGCAAACCACTGTATCGCCGATGCAAATCCGACAGAATATTCAACTATTCTTTGTGAATTTTTTCTTGAATCGACTGCCGTGCCTAACGCGAACTGTTTTTCTCAATCTCAAACCAGTAGCAGGACAAAAACTTTATCGGGCGCTTCATTAGTTACAACTACATCCATCAGCGGCTCGTCGGATGGCGCACTGTTAAAACTTGATCAGTCAATTCCTGATAGCTGGGATGTGTATTACAACGGCTGGGACGCTAACGATATTGCTCCCACAAGCGGAGTCGGCATTCATCATCCTAATGGGTTTGTGAAAAAAATTTCTACCTATTTGTCACCGGCAACCACAACAACATGGCTGAGTGATACCGAAATAGGTAAAGCAAAGGCGCACTGGAACATTCACTGGTCAAGAACCGTTCACGGACAAAGCGTTACTTATGGTGGCTCGTCAGGATCTCCGCTCTTTAATCAGAACGGTCTAATCGTTGGTACGCTGAGTGGCGGCAGATCGCTTTGCGAATCGCCTAACTTGCCCGACCAGTATGGTAAAATGGCTTATCACTGGGACAAGGACGATGATCCTGAAAAACATTTTAAAAAATATCTTGATCCCGACAATACCGGTACGCTGGTTCTTGAAGGTTATGATCCACTCGGAATAGAATTTACAGAAACGCCGGAAGCCATTGCTGCAACGGACTTAACGCCAGTCAGTTTTACGGCTAACTGGAAAGCTATGGAAAACGTCGATAAATATTTCCTGTCGGTTTACAGGAAAGGCGAAAACGGTGAAATAATTTATCTGGAAGGATTTGAAGACAGAAAAGCAGGCAACGCTTTAACATACTCTATTACGGATTTGCCTCACAATACCGAGTATTTTTATTCTGTAAAAGGCGGTTACCGTTTGCAAAAAACCGAGCCGTCGAATGAAATAAGCGTCACTACCTTACCGCCAACGTTTGAATATCTTTTTCCGGTAACTACCGAAGCTACAAATATTAGCGCCAAATCGTTTACAGCCAACTGGGAAGCTTTGGATGAAGCAAATTCCTATTTCTTAAATGTTTACAGGAAAATAGCTGCTACCAGTTTCAACGATACAGTCAATTTTACAGACAAGAAATTACCGGCAGGATGGAAAAAGAACAGCATTTCCTTTTATACTCAGAACGAACAATATGGACAGGCAGCTCCTGCTTTGCAGTTAAGCAAAGACAGTTATGTGGAATCGCCCGAATATGCAGGACAAGTGGTTAAAGGACTTTCATTCTGGTATCGCGGCATATCCGCCGGTACGGGTAATTCGCTGATTGTTTCCGGATTAGTCAACGGAGAATGGATTGATTTCAAAATCATTATGCCGTTGAGTAATATTGTTGGCGGCGTAACCGTAACGATTCCGCTGGAAGAATTGCCAGAAAACTGTAATGCCATAAAAATTCGCCATGAACAGAAAAGCGGTTATGTTTCCATTGACGATATTGTGTTGAATCACGGCGACTTTGCCTCCCTCGAATACGTTCGCGATCTGGATAAATTTGAAGTTGGCAATGTACATTTCTATACGGTAAACAATTTGGACAGCGATACGGAATATTATTATTCTGTCACAGGATATAACGGCGAAAAATATTCCAAACTGTCTAATGAAACGCAGGTGAAGACAACTCCTTCAGCCGGTATTAATCCCATTTTCGATGGAAAAACTGTTAAACCTCGCTATTTCAATTTGCAGGGCATTGAAATTGACAAACCGCAACGCGGCTTCATCTATATTGAAGTATCCGGCGGAACAAGTCGCAAGGTAATGTTCCTGAACAGTCCGGAAATAAATTAAGAATTTTATCTGACTAAAATATAACTTAAAATTGTTTTAAGCCGCAGGGGAGTTGTGAAACTAAACCTTGCGGCTATTTTTTTATACAAGTGAGAGGGAATTATAAATTATAAATTAGGAATTATAAATTATGAATTATGAATTGGCTGGCGCAACCATTGCTGGCGCGGATTTCGTTTTCGCATCATTTCTGGCGCTGCTTTGTAAGCTGTGCCTTACTCTATGCAGTTTAATTTTTTGCAACGTCATTGCGAGCGTAGCGAAGCAATCCAGTGCTGAAACCTGAAAACTGGTAACTAAAAACTAATTTCTGGATTGCTTCAGGCTTTGCCTTCGCAATGACGTTGCACAAAACCATGCCGTGCAGAGTATAATTGGCTTTTTTATTGGTATGAAGCTCTGACTGGTAAATTTGCGCTTTCCTGCTGACGTGGCTTTATAAGCCGTGCCTTCATGCTTTGCACTATGTGTCTCGTTTAAAAAACTTTTCTCGCGTTACTTCGTAAAACAAATAAGCTGCAAATTCTTTTAAACCGTTCTGAACAAAAGCAGCGTAGCTGCAACATTTTTGTAGCCGTGTGCGTAAGCGCACGGT
>JAIRPX010000281.1 GCA_031256775.1 Dysgonamonadaceae bacterium | reverse complement strand
GTAAGGGACTTGTTTTCGCGCCTGATACCTAATGCGGAAACCACTACTTCATTCAGAAGCGTGACATTTTCCGTCATAACCACATTGATATGAGTTTCGTTCTCAATATTTACGGTTTTATTTTCCATTCCAATGAAAGTGAACAGCAGCGATTTGTCGCCCGACTGAATTGGAATGGAAAAATTACCGTCAATGTCAGTAACCGTACCCCGCTGGGAGCCTTTCACTGTGACCGAAACTCCAGGCAACGGCTCAGACAAGGCGTCTCTTACCGTTCCCGTAATGCTTTTCTGAGCAAACATACCCGCGCATAAACACAGGCTGAATACTGCGAATAATAGCTTTTTCTTCATGACGTTGTACTACTAATTAATTTCTATTTTTTATTATTTTTTTCTGATAAATATTTCCACTGTTTTGAATTTCAACAATGTAAATTCCCAAAGGAAGATTTACTGGCGCTGAATCACTTACTGTCATAACTGGGGCTGCAAGCTGTCCGGCAACGCTGTAGATTTTCGCCGACGATTTTCCTGTCAGTCCATTGATGTATAACCTCCCTTCTGCAAACCATGCGCGAACGTCCGCCCTGTCGCCTTTTATTTCAGGCTTGGCGGTAAGATCGGTATTCATAACATAAAACTCGGCAATGCGCCAGGAAGAACTTCCCGTGCCTGTCTGTTCCACGCGAATATAGCGGGCTGTCTGTTTTACAAAATTAGCCTGCGTGAAATTGTTTCCCGAAGCTAACTGCGTCCAGTTTTCGCCATCGGCAGAAACAGATACATTGACCGAAACAGGACGGTAGGTATTTGAACCTGCATCTATATATATTCCGGTAAACGTTTGATTTTCAATCATGTCAACCATAAACCACTGTCCTGGCTTCTGGCGCTCGTTCAAAGACGACCAGCGAGTTTCTGTATCACCGTCAAGACTTTTCTGCGCATCATCGTTGGAAGTTGAAGCGGTGGCGATCCATCCTGTTCGCGAAATAAAGGCTCCCGCGTCGGGCGAAACAGAAGCGGTTAAGCCAAGATTATTAAGCCACAGCCCGCAATCGGCAGTAATAACATTCGCCTGGTTAACCATCGACGATTGCACGTAGAACTGCGGAGCAGAAGCGGCAGATTCCAGCAACAACCCTATATTGTTGATATTCGAGCCGGTAATATTGAAAGTAGCGCCGGATGCAATGGAAGCAAAATTTTTCTGCCCTGGATTGTCGTAATTTCCTGCCTGCATTTCGAGCGTCCCGCCCAAAACCTCATTGGATATGTTTTGCGGCTGTCCCCAAAAGTCAACGCCAAAGAAAGTAACCTTGCCGTTGAGATTGGATGTAGTCTGTATATAACGGTTATTGTCGCGGTAAGCCTGATTTAAATAATTCCTCATAAACCAGTTATGCAACCTGTCATAGTATTCATCCGACGAACCTGACGTACCCGGGTCGGTAGCGCCTTGTCCTGGCGCAGTAGTAACTATCTGTGTATTAATAAATTTGAAACCTTCATCCCCTACTCCATCTATATAAAAAGAATTCATTCCCTGATCAATACCCTGTCCAAGACAAATGCCGTTTGCTCCAGCTCCAAGCGTAAATCCGCGATTGGAACCGAAATCGAAATTATTGTACAAAACCTGATTGGCACAGTTTTCTATTATCATGAAATATAGATTGTTCCAGCAATATCCGTAGGCATAAGCATGTTCTTTGGTATAGACTGACCTAACAGGATTGTTGTTGTTGGGCGAATTAGCCCAAGCGCCGAATTTTGTTTCGCCGCCGGAGCCGTATGCAATCTGGTTGAACTGCGAATTGTAGATATGTCCGCCTTCAGAGCTGCCTCCTACGCGGATACCTGTTTTGAAAACGTGTCCGGCAAGATAATCTACAAAATGATTGTCGCATTTGTTTGTAAACAGGTCAAGTCCGTGATAACTTGTACGCAAAGCTACATTAACAATATATACGTCTTTATTTCCGCGAATTGTATAAGGATAATGATAAATGTCGCCACCGTTGAGTTCAGGCTCGGTAAGCAGCTGTATAGCCTGTTCGGGATAATTCATAACCAACCCGCGAAGTCCACTACCCTGCTCCATCGTGATAAACGGCGTTCCGTTTTCATCGCCCTTGCCTGCATAGATTTCCATAACCGAACCTGGACCTGTGGGCAAACTCGGAACATCCACAGAACCTTTCAGTTCCACACCGGAAGGAATTGTAATCGGCTTGCGGAAACTGTAATGTCCGGGAGGAAGGAAAACCACGCCCCCGCCTCCATTGCCCGCCTGATTCAGCAGAGCCTGCAAAGCATCGGAATTATCTGTATTTGAAATATCTAAGCCTGCCGAAACGTTGGCTGTATAAAAAGCGTTTCCAGCCGGTTTCTGCACAAAATCATACTGATTTTTATAGGGAAAATGAGGCAATTCGGTCATCTCCACCGGATTATGATCTATAATGCACTTATACATCGACACATTTTTTATTCCGGATTCTTCCTTGAAACGGTTTCCCGTAATTATCGCCCTTGCCCTTGCGCCAAGAACAATATGGTCTGGTTCGCTGTTGAAATCGCAGTTAACAATCGAAATCAATCCGCCGCGAACATCAACAGCGCCCGCGTCAAATGTATTCTGATTCATCATAATTTTAGTTCCATTTTCTTCCGGAGCATAAACGGAGGCTATATTCGTATCGAAAACGGAGCCTTGCACCTGAATAACACCGTACCAGGGTGAATTGGCTGGAGTTTTCCCGTTGGGCGCCGTGTTTGCCCGCGTCAAGAAGAAGCCATAATCGCAATTATTGAATTTATATTCGTAAAACATCATTCCCGCACCGGAAACGGCTTCAATGAAAACGCCATATTTGCAATCGGTAAATTCCATGCCGTAATTATGTCCATTAGGAGATGTATAATTTTCATTATCCGCCCTTTCCGGATTATAGGATACGCCCAGATGATAACCGATTTTATAACCTTCGGCTTTTACCTTGCATATAAACGACCAGTCGTTGCGACGCATAACAACCGCCGTTCCATTCTGACGGATATATTGCTTATGCGCTCCATTCACAGCAGGCGATCCAGGCAAACCCGAACCTGCCCAGTAATCCGGCGAAAAATCCACATTATCAATGCGCCCCACTTCGGCTATATTGTCAATTTCTATACCGCGTCTTAATGGAGTACCATAGATACCATAGCAGTTTGGCGCTCCGCCGCCTGCACGACGCGAGAAAATAACTCCGTCGAAAGCATTAACCAAAGTGATGTTGGAGACTAAGGTATAGTCGTTTCCCCAATAGCCTTGTTGCCCGAATAAAATAGCAGGCGGAAAAGCTACAATATTATTGGCGTCCTGTTCGGGATACCATATATTTATATCCCTCACAGCAGATGAAGGTTGCAATGTTATCAGCGATAACTGTTCATAAGCCGTAGCAAGCGTTCCGTTGGGCAACTGTGTACAGTCTTTGCCTTTGGCATTGGTGGTTGCCGCCAGCAAAATCGTTCCTTTTACAGGTTGTCCTTTTACAGGTTTTTCCCATTCCCCGCGAAGCGTTACACCTTTGGGTATAACCAGACTTCCGTTAATCAGGTATTTACCTTCTGGAAGGAAAAGCGTTCCGCCATTTGGCGTACCGTCTTCTTTCGTTCCCTTATTGATCGTACGCGAACCAAGAAAATCCAGCAAACGCTGAAATAAAGCTGTCTGGTCAGTGTTGCCAGCAGGATCAGCCCCGTAATCCATCACGTTAAGTCCCGCAACAAAAGCGTCGGCTGTTGCATATTTGGGCGCTACGAGCTGCCAGTTATAGCCGATCTCCTGCGCATGAACGCCTGCACATACGCATAGCATCCAAAAGCAAAGCATTTTTTTAATAAAAGAAACATTCAGCATGATAGTTCATTAATTATATAGTTATTATTATTATCGTTATTTTACAGGTTCTCCGGTCATTACGATTTCCAGTAATCCTCCTTCCATCAAATCTTTATGCGAGAAAAAGAGTTCGTCAAGTTTCCTTCCGTTCAAAAGCGCAGAAGATACATATTTATTGACGTCCGAATTATTCTCCGCCCTGATAATAAAAGATTTTCCATTTTGCAAATTGATTTTCACCTCGTCAAACAGAGGTCTGCCAATAGAATAATAAGGGATACCTGGACAATATGAATAAAATCCCATACTGTTGAGGATGTACCATGCCGACATTTCGCCACAGTCTTCGTTGCCCGACAATCCGTTAGGATCGTCAAAATAAAGCGTTTGTAAAACTTTATCCACTAATTCCTGAGTTTTGTACGGCTGTCCGACTGCATTATAGATATGGATAGTCTGGTGACTGGGTTCATTTCCATGCGCATACTGTCCAATAAGTCCGGAAATATCTGCCGAAGCGCGTTCACCTGTTATTTCGGAAGATATAGAGAACAGCGAATCCAATTTTTCAATAAACGGTTTCCGTCCGCCCATCAATTCAACCAGCCCTTCCATATCGTGAGGAGCAAACCATGTCCATTGCCATGCGTTTCCTTCGCAATAGTCATCGTTGTTGTGATCCGAATGACGTGGATCGAAAGGCGTTCTCCACGAACCATCTGCAAGTTTTCCCCGCATAAAACCGGTAGAAGCATCGTAGTAGGAACGGTAGAGTTTACTCAGTTCAGTATAATACGCATAATCTTCCTTGTGTCCCAAGTCATTGGCTAAAAGGGCAATAAGCCAATCGTCATAGGCATATTCCAGTCCCCGCGCCACCGACTGTCCTTCTACGTCGGCAGGAATATATCCAAGCGTATTTTTATAGTATTTGCCTATTGGCATCAATTTATCATGTAAAATATTGCGGTCGATGGTTGGCGACACATTGACAGTGTCGTATGAAGAAGATTTTTTGCAGGCGGCATAAGCCTTAGCCACGTCAAAATCACACTGTCCCTTCACATAAGAATCCACGATAACCGGAACGGCATGGTAGCCAATCATACATCCTGTGTAATTGGAATTTAACTCCCACATTGGCAGCAGCCCGCCTTCATCGGATTTCCGGACGAGCGAGCGAATCATCGCCTGATTTTCCGCAGGAGATATGATTGTGTTTAGCGGATGCAAAGCCCTGAACGTGTCCCAAAGAGAGAAAATAGAATAATTTTGATAACCCTTATCCTGAGCAATCTGATTGTCCATTGTTCGGAAGCGTCCATCCGCGTCGGAACTCATAACAGGTTCCAACGCAGTATGATAAAGCGCGGTATAGAAAATATAGCGACTTTTAGCATCGCCGGTTTTAATTTCGATTTTAGACAATTCGCTGTTCCATTTCTTACCGGCATCATCGCGAATTTTATCGAAATTCCAGTCGGGAATTTCCGTATCCAAGTTATTTTTCGCGCCTGCGCAATCGACAAAGGAAATGCCGACTTTCGCCAGGATTTGTTTACCTTTAGCAGTAGGTTTAAATTTCAAGACGGCTTTGGCAGTTTCTTCCGAAACAAAAGTAAAAGGTTCGGAAAAGCGGGCGTAGAAAAAGACATATCTGTCGGGCGCCCATCCGCTCAAATGTTTCATGCCCTGAATTTCATATTCGCCAACAGTGGTCAGTTCAAAATTGAGCAATCGCCGGTCGTGAATTGTCCGCGTCAGATCAATATATATTCCGGGAGCGTCGGATTCAGGGAAAGTATAGCGGTGAAATCCTGCACGGGTGGTAGCCGTCAGTTCAGCATTTATATCATAATCGTCGAGATATACGCTGTAATAGCCAGGAGAAGCTTTTTCTTTATCGTGCGAAAAAGCAGATCCATAATGAAACTCCTTATCCTCGCCATTTGGAGGAACCAGTCGAAGTTCTCCGCTGTAAGGCAGGAATACTATATCGCCCAAATCGCCAATACCCGTTCCGCTCAAATGAGTATGGCTGAATCCCAGCAAAGTATTGTCGTCGTAGTGATAGCCAGCGCAGGCGTCCCATCCATTTGTTCGTGTATCGGGACTTAGCTGAACCAAACCGTGCGGTACTACAGCTCCGGGGTAGGTATGACCATGTCCGCCTGTTCCAATAAAAGGATTAACGTACTTTGTGCAATCATCTTTACAGGCGAAAGAAAATAGTACAAGAAAAACAAGTAAAAAACAATTTTTTAAATTCATGGCGTTATCATGCTTAAAAATTAAAAATCAATTTGTAAAATTTCGGACAAATTTAGAAGGTAGCGCTTAATGTTTCGCTTAATATTTTATTAATGCGGAGTTATTTCTGAATTAATTTTCGGCATTAAGCGCATATTTAATGTTATTTAACTAAATTTCAGTTGGTGAAAGTATAAAAGCGCGAAAGTGTAAAGGCGTATCTCGTCATTGCGAGCGTTAGCGAAATTAGTTATCAGTTATCAGTTTTTAGTTTTATTGCGCGCCAGCAAGGAGTTGTCTGCTTCTTTCGCTGGCGCTAAGGCGCGTTAGCGCCAACATCTTTGTAGCCGTGTGCGTAAGCGCACGGTAAGAATGCACAGAATCTAAACAGAGCTGCGTAGCTGCGATACCTCTTATTATAATTTCTTGATTGCTTCGCTAACGCTTGATGACGATGCACAAAATTAAACCGCATAAAGTATAACTGAAAACTAAAAACTGAAAACTAATTCCTGGATTGCTTCGCTAACGCTCGCAATGACGATGCAAAAAATTAAACCGCGCCAACAAAATTAGTTTTTAGTTATCAGTTATCAGTTTTTAGTTTTATTGCGCGCCAGCTAATTCATAATTCATAATTCATAATTCCTAATTCTTAGCTCCCCAGTGTATTGAGCGAAAAACTTTTGCACGGGGAAAAATATGATATATCCACAATAAAGGTTTTTTCAGTATTTCCGGAGGAAGCTCTGTTTGCGACTGTTCCAGATTTTTTTTTCTTATTGCCTTATATTTTTTCTTCTGATTATAGAAATCATGCCTTGCTTTAAGAATTGCGATAGCATTAGGACGCCATCCTTTTAAAAAGAGATACAGGAAAGCGAAATAATCCGCAAAAAAGCGAAAACACATTACTCGCCAGTAATATTTTTCCGGAAGATTTTTATAAAGCATTAAAAGGTTATTCCTGAAATTCAAGAAAGTTTTTTTAGGATGTTCCATTTTCAGGGTAGCTCCTCCTACATGATAAACTACTGATTGAGGCAGACATACAATTCGTTTTCCTCTCGCCCGCAATCGCCAGCACAAATCTATTTCTTCCTGATGAGCAAAGAAATAATCGTCGAATCCGCCGGCTTTTTTATATTCTTCCAGACGGATAATAAGGCAGGCGCCGCTTGCCCACAACACGTCAACAGGATTGTCGTATTGCATACAATCTTTTTCTAAGCTTGTAAAAACACGTCCCCTGCAAAAGGGATAGCCATACATGTCGATAAATCCTCCGGAAGCTCCTGCATATTCAAAGGAAGATTTATCGTTGTAGGAAAGCAACTTAGGTTGTACGGCAACTACATCATCATGATCATCCAAATAATCAATGGCAATTGTTAACCAGTTGCTACCAACTTCCACGTCGGAATTAAGCAAAACTGTATACTCATAATTTAATGATGCTAAAGCCTTGTTATATCCTTCGGCAAAACCATAATTCTTATCGAAAACTATTTGACGTATAAATGGATAATGCGCTGTTAAAAAAGGCATTGAATCGTCTTTCGAGCCGTTATCGGCTACAACAATATCAGCCACCGTCAAATCAGTGTACTTAACTATTGATGGTAAAAACTTTTCCAACAATGATTTACCGTTCCAGTTCAGAATAACTATTCCGATTCGTTTCATTAAAATATTAATGCTGTTTTATCTTCGTTAAAATTCAGCAAAGTTACATCAATCAATTTATTTATACAATTTAAATTATAATTTGCTTCGACTTTAATGTAATTTTCTGTAAACCCGTACATTTTTGTCCCCTTTTTTGCATGTTCAAATAAAACTCTGCGTGTAAAGCCAATCTGCGAACGATAAAAATATTCAAGTTTATTTGCCGACAGTTCAAGCAATTGCCGACTTCTTTCCTGTTTTTCCGCCGGTGAAACAACAGGTTCGATTTTCAAAGCCGCTGTTCCTTCTCGCTCGGAATAAGTAAAAACATGCAACTGCGAAAATGGCAGGGTTTCTAAAAAGAGTTTAGTTTCATTAAAATATTCAGCTGTTTCCCCCCTTAGACCTACTATAACGTCGATTCCAATAAAAGATTCTGGCATCAGTTGACGAATTTTGTTTATTTTGGAAGAAAAAAAAGCCGTATTGTATTTTCTGCGCATTAATTTTAACACTTCGTCTGAACCCGACTGTAATGGAATATGAAAATGAGGCGTAAACCGTTTTGACTGAGCGATAAATTCCAACATTTCATCTGTCAGCAGATTAGGCTCAATAGACGATATTCGGAAGCGTTCAACAGATTCTACCTTGTCTAAAGCCTTTATCAGGTCGATAAAAGTTTCGCCGGTTGTTTTGCCGAAATCGCCAATATTAACGCCGGTTAAAACTATTTCTTTGCCGCCGGTTTTACCAGCTTCTTCCGCCATTTTAACTAATTCAGCAATACTTCCATTTCGGCTTCTACCTCTGGCAAAGGGAATTGTACAGTATGAACAGAAATAATCGCATCCGTCCTGAACTTTCAGGAAATGGCGGGTACGATCGCCGCCGGAGCAGGACGGGATAAACGATTTAATATCCTTAACAGGCAAAACGGCAATTTTAGTTTCATTTTTAGCATCCAGAAAATCCAGTATGTCCATCTTTTGATTAGCGCCCAGCACCAAATCCACGCCCTCTATCCTGCTTGTTTCTTCCGGTTTTAGCTGGGCGTAACAGCCAGTAGCTATAAGGAAAGAATCGGGATGTTCTTTTTTAATTCTCCTGATAGCCTGTCGGCATTTTTTATCTGCCAGTTCCGTTACGGAACAGGTATTCACGATGCAAATATCAGCTTTTTCTCCGGGCAACGCTTTTCGTATTCCATTCTCCGATAAATATTTACATATAGACGATGTTTCAGCGAAGTTTAATTTACATCCCAAAGTATAATAAACGGCTTTCTTATTTTCAAATATATGCCTGTCAATCATTATTTTACTACTTTTACTCTTCCTGCCGCAGTTCTTGCCTGTGCAGAAGTATCGTACATTGCTTCGCACAATATGGCAGGCAAGATAAACGAACCTGCATAGGAAGCCTGTAAGCGTATTCTTATAGTTTTACGTTTTCCTTTCGGCAAGTCAAAATATGTCAGTATCCTGTCGTCGCGAATATCTCGATATGTATAATTATCTGAAACAGCAATATTTTCGTTGCCCGAAGTCATCCTCTCGTTGAAAATTTCCCATCCCGAAGGAATGATATGCGTTAAGGCAATATCGGAATAACTGTTCGCAGGATTTGTATTTGTAATTTCGATAACAGCTATAAAATCCGTTCCCTGCTTAATTTCTTTTATATCAATTTGTTTACCAGCCAAATCGGTATATGAAACGTTCAAGCGCAGATTGTTTGCAACTGGCGGCAGCGTGTCGTTGAGCGGTCGCGATTTTGCCGTTAAACTTGCGTAAAGTATTCCTGTTCCATTATTTGTAAAAGATATTTTTCCTTCCGACGGCTTTTTCGGCAACTGAATTTGATAAGCCATTTTAGCTGATTTCACTGCGTCCTGTTTTTTACCGTTCAAAGTCCAGCCAAATTCAATTGTTCCGGAGGTTTTTTCAGCTAAACTTCCTATGGCAACTAATGCAAAAGCTGTTGACTGCGTGTCGTAATATTTTTGTTTCGACAATTGCTGCGCCATTCTCTGCGCCTGTTTAAATGCTTCTTCCAATCGCCCAAGCAATACCATAGTTTGCAGAATCATGGCTTCGTCGCGGTCGGATGAGCCATAAGTGTATGAGGAATAATAAGATTCGACGGTTGTAGATATATTAAATACCAGTTCCTCAGCCGGTTTTGTTTTTCCACAGAGCGCATAAGCCGCCGCCAGTATCCAGCGAGCCTGCTGCGAAAGATTTTTTGTTTCTTTCAGCCTGTTCATAGCTCCCAGTTCGGGTGAATTGGCTAATGCAAGTGAATAAAGCCGGTAGGCTTGCCGTAACTCGGACGAGCGCACATAGTAACTGTCGGACGAATTGGAAACCGGCGACCAGTTTTGAGCTTCTTTTTTCTGGAAATTTTTCC
Source organism: Dysgonamonadaceae bacterium (assembly GCA_031256775.1). Taxonomy (GTDB): domain Bacteria; phylum Bacteroidota; class Bacteroidia; order Bacteroidales; family Azobacteroidaceae; genus Azobacteroides. Next base: position 41,293 of record JAIRPX010000281.1, on the reverse strand, counting down.
AGCGGCTCAACACGCCGTCGTTCACTTCATATCCTTTTTCTTTTGCCATAACAAGGAAAGCGCCTGCATAACTCGTAATCCAGTCGTTGGCATAGTTTTCACCTGACCAGTAGGCTATTCCTCCCGAAGTTAACTGTCGTCCGTAGAGCTTTTTAATTGCTTCGCTAATATTTGTTTTGATAGCATTTGCTTCTGCGGCGTCAACTTCTTTGAACTGTGAAATAAACAGTAAAGGTAAAGCCCTTGAAGTCAACTGTTCGGAACAATAATGGTCGTAATTGTAAAGGAAATCCAAACGGCTGGTTACGTCTATCGAAGGAACACGCGACACGTCGAGTTTCACCCAGTCGTCGTCGGAAATACCTGTTAACCGGTATTCCTGTTCAACTGTTTCTCCAGCATTTATCAGGCGGTTATCCGAAAGAATGATTGAAGGATTCGGATTTCGCACTGCAATTTCAATCGTTTCTTTCGATGTTTTTCCTCCTCCTGAAGCCGTAATCGTTACTTTTTCAACTCCCGTTTTACTGCCTGTTTTCATTGAGAAATAAACCATTTCTTCGCCAGGTTTTGCGAAACTGACTGTTTTACTGCTTTTGTCTGTCGCCTGAAGTAATCCTGTCGTTTCTACTTTTACCGACACTTCATTTATGGAAGTTTCCATCGCAAAGACATTTACCGGAAGCGTAATTTCTTCATTTGCGCTGATTACCCTTGGCAGTGAAGACATAATCATTAAAGGAGTACGTACAGGAGTTGTTTTTTCAGTCTTTCCGTAAGCGCCATTTTGTCCAGCCACAACCATTGTCCTGACAGATCCGACATAAGTAGGCAATGCGATTTTATGTTTCTTTTTCGCGCCCTTATCCAAAGCAAACGGTCCCAAATATTTAACTACCGGTTTGAAACGGTTGGCTTTAGTATTGTTAGCCTTCATATCTTCATCGCCTCCAACGCTGAACATAGCCGAATATTTTCCCGAAAAAGCGCCAATAACATAATCATACATATCCCATGTGCGGATTCCAAGCGCTTCGCGGGCATAAAATTCGTTCCATGGATTCGGAGTTTTGAAATTAGTCAGGTCAAGCAAACCATCGTCCACAATAGCTAATGTGTAAGTCATTGGTTTACCTGCTTTTTCGCTTACTTCTACTGTAAATTCCTCTTCTGAACGAAGCACGTCCGGCATATCAATCTGCGGATTCAAAACAGATTCTTTATTGGAAATCATAACCGGAATCACGCCATACATCCGTACAGGCAAGTCGTTTGCTGTCTGCGCATGAGGCTGCAATAAACTGATATGAATATAAAAATTAGGAGCTAATTCAGGTACTGCCTTGAATGTATATTTTGTGTCGCCTTTTTCAGACAATGTAAGCCACATACGGTCTAAAATTGTTGTTCCGTTTTCAAGCGCTATCAGCGCGGAACCTCCTCCCGAAGCGGGAATAATTACTGTAATATCTTCGCCTACTTCATACGTCGTTTTGCTGGTAGAAAAAGATAACATCTTGATATTGTTGGGATCAGATTTATTGGAACGTCCCCGCCAGTCGGGCCAGTCGATATACACTAACCCTCCAGTAGCGTGTCCACTGTCTTTGTCTTTTACATAAACCAGATAACGTCCCCAATCCGGATATTTAAGCATAAAATTAAAACTTGTTTTTCCGTTAACAGTTTTTAATTTACCTTTTGCAACAGGCTCGTATGAAGAGCTGTTAACATAAGTTGAAAAAGATTCGCTGTTATGTTCCCACCACCAGCTCCAGCCAACTCGGTATATACTGTATTCCAAGTTGTTGCGATTGACAGGTTTGCCGTTTGCGTCTAACGTAACAACGTCGAAGCGGTGGTCGGTATCAGTTTCTATATAGCTGTCGGATTTCTGATTTAAATTGATACCAACATAAGCCTTAAAAGGCGAATAAGGCACATTTTGGGTATAAATACTTGCGTCCCCACCCTGTTCAAATACCCTGCAAACGATATTTGCGTTCAACATTCCGGGTGCATTTTCTGCTTTAGGCGTTTTGAAATTGAATTTTACCTCTCCCGATTCATCCAACGTTCCATTAAATATTTCCAGTTCGCTCGACGAAAAATCGCTGGCAGGATTATTGAAAATATAGTTATCGTATCCTTTAAATTGCGTACCTACTTTTGTAAGCGTCATTTCCACTTTGGTCTTCAGATTGCGGGCAACAATTCCAGTCAGCCATGAAGACGTCACTACGGCGGTGGCACTTTCCAAACCCGCATCAATTCTGTCGCCTCCGGGCAAAGCAAGGTTGATTTTCAAACGGTTTGGCTTTATTGTTTCGATACGCAAGAGCTTATGGAAAGATGTGCCTCCTATTTTAACATAAGCGTTCCACTGTCCGGTCGGATCGTCGTCTTTCGTAGGGACGTTATAAGTATAAAAACCATTAACTCCCTGCGTTAATATCTGTTTACTGTGGAATTGCCCCCTGGCATTATATAACTCAAATGAGACGGGATGATTTTCGGGAATACGTTTTTCGGGATCATACAATATAAAGGAAATATGAAGCGTATCGCCCGGACGCCAAACGCCCCTTTCGCCATAGATATATCCTTTAATACCTTTATTGATTTCCTTTCCTCCAACGTCGAACCGGCTAAGCGAATTATTTTCGCCGTCAACTAATCGCAAATATGTTTTTTGCCCGTTAGCCGAAGCAACTAATAAAAACGGTTTCCCTTTCGGAGTTACGGTGGCAAAACCTTCAGCGTCTGTCGTAGCTTTAGCTACCGGCTGTAGCTGGTAATTGTAAAGAGTGACTTCGGCATTACTAACAGGCTTGGTATCCAACAAGTTAGATACGGCTATCCACCATTTGTTGTCGGAATTGGATTTGGCTATCACGCCTATATTCGACATGACCACATTGCACGATACTTTTCGTTCAGAACCAATGTAATAACTTGCATTACAGGGATTATCCCTTTCTTCCCAGTCATAATCATACCATTCGTAATCGTTATCGTAGTAAGAATAAGGAGAGTCCCAGTAATTTTCTTCATCTTTGGTAAGTTCGTCCGACTGAATTTTCGTCAACGTTTCATCGGGAACATTCGACGCCTGATGCTCGCCGTCGCAGGGATAAGTGGAATATTCCTGCTTGAAAGAAAGTTCTATCCTGTAAATAGCGCCCGGATCCTGCTGCATCATTTTTGACAAATCAATGGAATAATTTTTCCATTCCTGCGTATTTTTATTTTCCAGATGGACAGTTTTCTTGTAAACTAAGCGTCCAGCCCTTCGCAATTCGCTGGCACCATTGAGCGTATTGACCTGTAAAAACATCATTACGTTGTTTTCAAAAATTTTTATTATTTTCAAGTCTACAGCGCTAAGGTTTACAGCTCTGAAAGGAAGAAGCAAATTTTCGGAATACGGAATAATATTTCCCGTTTTGAGTAATTCAACCTTTGGCTTTAATTTTTCGATTACCAAAGTAGTAGAAAATGACTCGCTCATTTTTTCGCCTTTCGTATTTTTAATGCCTTTGTTTACATTCAGCGTGATTTTGGTCAGGTTTTTTCGTTCGAAATAAATCACAACTTTGTTGTCCTGCACCTGTTGCGTAAAGTTTGATAATTCGGGAATCGTGATAAGTCCTTTTAAATCCTGTTTGGTAGAAACGGGATAAGAAAATGTGATTCGCACGCCTGTTTCAGGTTCTGAAATCAGTTCAGCCGACATCACACGGAAAACGTCCAATGCAGGAATAGTTACCGCTCTCAAAAGCGTTTTTTCAATACCCGAAGATTTTCCGTCGAGGGTTATTTCCATGTCTATATCATTTTTCTTCCTCTGAATATCCTTAATCGTGAAGCGGAACGTTTTTCCATCTTCGCTATTTTCTATCACAGGCGAAAATGTTTGATTTCCTTTTGCACGAACAGACAACATTTTTTTCACGGTTTCCAGTTCAACTTCGTAGTTTAAATAAATAACTCCCGTCACCGAAACAAGCGAATGATCAACAATATCTATTGGATTTATTTGCAGATCAAAATCTTTTTCTTCCACTTTAAACGAGAATTTGAAAGTTTTCAGGCGTTTATCTACTTTCATAACTTTTCCCAGCTTAAATTCGGCTTTATATGTTTTTCCGCTTTTTAGCGAGCCTGGATTTGGAACAAACTCAATTGTGCGATTATCAACCCAATAAGATTTTCCCTTGATGGAAGGAGAAAAAGAAAACAATTTTTCTTTTATTTCTTCATTAACATTCGCACCGGCTTGATCTTCCGTCAGCTCAATTCGAATATTCGACGAAGAATAAATCAGACCACCCGAATAGGCGCTGATATAAGGAACATATTCGGAAGCAGGAATTAATTCTCTGTTACACGAAACAAATGCACAGGGAAGCAGCAAAACTGCATAAACCAAGCGAAACGCTATCTTTTTCATAAAAACAAGTATAAAAAATTGAATGAAAAACTCTTCAAAAGTAGTTATTTTCTGAAAAATAACAAAATATTTTTCAAATGATTATGCAATACAAGGATAAACGAGACAAAAGACACGGGGAACGTTGCGCTGTCTCGTCATTACGAGTATTATTAAAGTTCTCAGTTTTCAGTTTTTAGTTCTCAGTTTTCAGTTCTCAGTTATATTTTATGCGGTTTAATTTTGTGCATCGTCATTGCGAGCGTTAGCGAAGCAATCCAGAAATTAGTTTTCAGCTTTTAGTTTTCAATGCTGGATTGCTTCAGGCTTCGCTTTCGCAATGACGATGCACAAAACCATATCGTGCTTTGCATCATATATTTCCCCACCGTTTAGGTTTAACCGCTTTTTTGAAATACTGGAGCATAGCTTCTTTTGTGATGTTCTTGTTTTCGACGTCGAACCATTTTTCATTTTCGGCATCCACAACAATTGTACGCCTTTTTATTTCATCGGCAAAATCATCGGTAATTAAATCAAACAAAAAATAATCGCCTTCTTCATCTTCCAAAGGACACAAAAAAACATATCCATCGTAATTGTTTTCATAAGTTCCGGCATTGTCTTCATAAGATTCATAAACTTCTTTTCCAAAGAGACTTTCATGTAAATCGAAGGCTACAGGTTTATTGCCTCTGTATGCAAAAGCATAATCAAACATACCGCCTCTTGCTTTTCCGTTTGCGCCCGGAACGTGTGGCATTATAGAAAATACATCATCATCAGTAAACCGTTCTACCAGCTGATATACAGCAGAATAATTTGTCGTAGGAGATTCGCCTACCTTGTGAATTGTTGGCGATTTACAGGCATGTCCCATTCCTACAATAAACAGATTATGTCTTTTGTCCGGCGAGTTTTTTACGGTATATTCTATGATATTTGCCATTTGCTCATTCCTGTCTCTAAAGTTTTTTTGAAAATCTTTATATTCTTCTTTCGTTCTTAATGTACTTAAAGGCATAGGAACATCTGCGAAAACCACTCTGATTTTTTCTTTTTCAGGCAAACTCTTATTCAATTTCCACAATGAAATAAGAAATTCATACCCGCCCCTGTCGTACCAACCATCTAATTGCATCTCCCGAAAGATATTCTTGATAATTTCAGTATCTAATTCTTTATTGCTAAAAAACTTATTAATAGAATTTTGCTTGTCGGATGATAATTCCATGAAAATTGTGCCGGTAGTCTTATGAAAAGTCGGGTCATTAATAATTTCCTGCATTAATTCCCAAGAAATTCTTCGCCGGTGAATCTCTCCATAAACAACTATTCTATGTTTAATAAGTTTTTCAATAATATACTTTTGAGGAATTTTTCCCTGTTTTTCCAGATAATTTACAAAAGCCATAGTATCTGTCGGATATTGCTTTATTTCATTGATTTTACGCAATATCAAAAGTTTTTTGCCTAAGTTATTTTTTACTTTTTCGTAAGTTGCGGATAAACCGGTTGCCACATCTTCCCCGCAGTTTAACCATTGGTTTTCTTCAAGAGTAAAATAACGAAAAGAGTAAAGAGAATCTTGATACGAACAGACAACGGCTGCAACAGGATCTTTATAAGTTACAACTCCTTTAATTGTCTGATTAATAAGAAAGTTTTTGTAATTTTCCGGAACGCCGACATCTTTTGCATTTTTAGAGATAGCCGGTTGGATTTTAAACGAACTGACATTCCGAAACATACTATTTTTCCCTTTTGCCAACAAATATTGAAAAGAAACATAAGCATCCAATGGCGTAGAAAAATCAAATTTTTCCCCATATTCTTTCACTTGTTTATCCACACTTGTTATGACAAAATCTTGCGAATGGCTTGCTGTACAAGCGATAACCAATAATAAAAATATAAATAACTTCTTCATGATTGAATATCGTTTTCCGTTTCTACTAAATGGATAGCATCTATTGAAAATTGTTCCAATAATTCTTCTAAATTTTTAGCCTTTTCTTTGTTCCTCCAAAACATAAGATAAATTTGTTATATATTACGTCAAAAAAATAATATATTTTTTCATAAATCTTTTTTATTATTTAATACGGCAAAGGTACATGAAATTTTCAAATTACACACAAACAAATAAAGATTATCTGGATTGATTCAGGCTTCACTTTCGCAACAACGTTGCTTTATATACATGAATTTTTTCGATTTACACATAGACGGGTAAATTCTTCCGAAAAAATATATTTTAACGTGAGTTTGGTATAATAATTTTATAAAATACTAAATATGAGTTCTTACCAGTAAAACCCTGTGTTATACGAAGTTGCTTATTACATTCTTACTACCACAGGCAACGCTATCGCTCGCCTGCGGTTATGAAAATTGCGCTACAATAATGTGTAAAAAACAGGCACGGCTTACAAAGCCGCGCCAGCGAGATCTAAACTCTAATATCTAAACTCTAATATCTAATATCTAAACTCTAATATTCTAATCTTCGTCTTCTATTTCAATTTCTATTCTTCGCAGTTGCTTGAAATATTGCGACAAGTTCCGCCATAATTCGCCGCCACGTAAATTCATCAATTTTTTCTCTCTGCCATCAAAAACATCTACACCTTCGATAATTTTCAAAGCTTCTGCTTTTCCTTGAATATCGTTTTCCACGATCAGTTTTCGCAATCCCTCCCAATCTTCGGCTACATGTGCGACATTAATAGTGCTTAACTGATAATGTTGCAATAGATATTTTTTAAAACCTTCTGCGCGATTTATTGCCAGCTTTTCGTTAGCATCATAACTGCCTTCCGGAGAAGCATAAGCTTTTATCCATATTCTTCCGTGATAACCTTCCAGCATATTATCCAACTTATTCAGTTCCAACTGGTTTTTACCATGATTTGCAAGAATATTATACTCCCTTACCGGATATTCTATGTAGAGCGTTTCTTTTTTAACTTTTGGTTTGACTGGCTCAGGAGGAGGCGGCGGAGTAACCGGTTCTTCTATTACCGGCGGTTCCACTATTGGTTCGGGTTCCGGTATAATAACCTCTGGTTCAGGCTCTGGTTCAGGCTCTGGCGTAGGCGGTTCTTCTATTACCGGTTCCTCAATATCAAACGAAAAACTATCCTCATGAATAGAATAATCAGTGCAACAGTCGTCATAATGATGTTCCACAATTAATTTGCTCATTTTTACCTGAGATAAATAAGGAACAGAGACTTCATAATCAAGTCTGTATTCTTCATTTTTATTTATTTTTGTATATGTATGATAAACAGGCTGTTGCGGTTGCATATCAAAAAATCGTTTGCGCTCGTCGAATTTCCAACGAAGTCCGCCGCTGTAAACAACAGCAGGAAGTTCAATGAAAATTTTCCCGTTTGTTATTCGCGGAAAGAGCGTTAGCGATTCCTGCCTGCCTATTACCAGATTGTTAGCTGTCAGTGTAAAATGCACTTTCAGACTGTCGTCAGATATAACGTTTGATACATTAGTAATCTTTACAACTTCATTTTCCTGTCCGCAAAGTTGCCCTGCAAAAAACAGCATAAACAGCGTAAAATAAAACGCCAAATGTTTGTTAATTATGTATTGCTCTCTCATAACTTTTAATTTTAGCAACTCAAAACTACTGCAGGAAGTAAATAAGCGATACTCCCAGCCGCGTGAGTCCATAATAATTATAATTACCTTCAGCTACCTTTTCACGACATTCCTTACACTCGTATTTGTCGTAAGAAATCCACACATAACCTATCCCCGCTGTAAACTCCATACCCCAACGCGGTGATAACGGAATCTGGTAGCCATAGCTTATGCCGCCTCCAATAAGATAACCGGAGTATTCATACTCTTTCGACATTCCGAGCAAAGGCAGGTCATGAACATTAAATTCTCCTCCAAGCAGGTGAACTCCCCAGAAAGATCCTTCGAATCTGCGGCAATACCACCAACGCAACTCCGGAGACGCAAGCCAGTGACGCAAGCTCCTTCCTGAAAATGGTTTCCACGGATGATACGAGAGTTGAGCATCCAAGCTCCATTTATTCGTCTTATTCATCACAGCAAACTCAGTTCCAATATTTGGCGACAGCGTTGCCCAGCCCAACAAGTTAGTTTTCTCCGCCGCCGATTGTGCATAGGTATTTGAAAAATGCAGAAAAACAAGTGAAAAAAACATTGAATAGAAAACAATTTTCAGTGGCGCCATTTTTTTACTTCCCCGTTCAACAGGATTGGAAGATGTTGACGAATTTATACACGATTTATTATCAATCATTTTGTCTGTAACCATTGATGAATTTTCACTTTGCTTATGTTGCTGTCTGTAACTGTTGCGAAAACAGATTATTGTTTTATGCCTCATCTTTCTTTATTTTCAAAAAACATCGCAAAGGTATAGGTTATTCGCTGATGTTTGCAAAAAAAGAAAAACAATTTTAGTCACAATATGAAAATAAATTATTTTTGAGACAAAAAAAGACACGGTATGAACTAAAAAGCTAAAAATTGATTCGTCATTGCTTCGCTAACGCTCGCAATGACGAATCAGTTGTCAGTTATTAGTTGTCAGTTATTATACTTTGCACGGCATGGTTTTGTGCAACGTCATTGCGAAGGCGAAGTCTGAAGCAATCCAGTACTAAAAAAACTGATAACTAAAAACTGATAACTAATTTCTGGATTGCTTCGCTAACGCTCGCAATGACGACACGATTTCGCGCCTTTGCGCTACGTGTCTCTGTTTCTTAACCAATTTTTTTCTCATACGCCCTGCGTTCTCCGTGTTCATAAAAAATCTCGCCGCAATAAGTAAAATTCAAAGCATACAGAATTTTTTGCATATATACATTATCAAAATTAGTATCTACCTTAAAGCTTTGGATTCCATTTTGCAGGCTGAGTTCTTCCGCTTTACGCATGAATAAACTTCCAATACCTTTCCGCTTGACTTCATCGGCAACAGCCAGACGGTGTACCACCACGTAAGGCAAATCAGTCAACCATTTTCCCTTAATATTTTCATAAGCCGGTTCGCCGTCAAAAACAATGGCGCCGTATGCAATAACACCGTTTTTTTCACACAATACATATCCATAACCGTTTGCAATATCGGCGGTTATGTCTTCAATAGCAGGATAGCCGTCTTGCCATTGACGGCTATTCATCAAACGCATTTGCTCTTTGGCTTGCAAAATAATTTGCCAAATCCGCTCCGTATCTGTTACTTCTGCTTTCCTGAATGTTATTTTATCTTCCATAAATTCTTAAAACATATACAAAGATACGCGAAATTTTTTTTGATTTATACATAGATGAATAAAAATTCTCTGGATTGCTTCAAGCTTCGCTTTCGCAATGACGTAGCATAATACTTCGTCATTGCGAGCTGTTTACAGCGAAGCAATCCAGAGAATTTACAGAATAAAGATACGCGAAATTTTACTATTATTTTTTTACTTAACCACTGTATAATTATGAATTTCTTCTCCTTTATGATTAATAAAGAAAAACTTAATCGCTTTATTATCAACCGAACAAATAGTGAAACCAGGATCGGAACTGCAAAAAACTGTTCCTTCAACAGACTTGACCGGACGCGACAACGAACCGGCTGAATTAACTACATAATTAACCGACGAACCGGCATGACGAATGTGCTGAAAATTATGAATATGCCCGCAAAAATAGACGTTTACTCCGTTTTTCTCCAGAATGGGAGCTAATCGCGTTTGCATATCAATGCGTTCTTCTTCATCTTTCTTAGTTTCCGCATATAAAGGATGATGACCTATAACTATTTTCCATTTTTCCGAAGAATGTAACAAAACAGAATCTATCCATTGCAACTGAACCGTCGCATCTTGCTTGTACGCATCGGGATACGTAACTGTATCGTTCCTGTATTTATCCATCAAAGGCGTGGTGTCGATAAATACCAAACGGCAAGAACCACCGTCTTTCGACGTGATTACTTTCGTGTAATACTTTGCAGGAGCGTTCCAACGGCGGCTGACATGCGTATAATCAAGCACAGCCTGAGTATTGCCGCGATATTCGTGATTGCCGCAAACAACATTCCAGTCGATCATCAACTCCGGATGATCGTAGATTAGTTCGTAATTTGTCATCCAAAGCGGATCGGCTATGCTTGCAACACCCTCAAAATGATGAACATCGCCCGCTGCTGCAACCATTTCAATATCCATGTTTTCGGCAACGTAGCCCATGATTTTTGCTATCGGTTTTTGCTCGTAATAACCATTGCGTCCTAAATCGTTGGCAACAATGAAATTAACTGCCGACTTGGATACTTTCGGAAGCGTAACTGAAAGATTATCCTGAGCGAAAGAAATAATCGTAGCGAATATAATCAGTATTGAAAAAAATGTTCGTTTCATGTTTTTTTATGTTTTAAATTATTTAAACTTTCCATGTTTTTAAAAACAATGGAAAGTTCTTGAAAAGGGATTTTATTTCGCAAAATTATTAATTCTGTCCAAAAGCGCCAAAATAAGCGGCAGGAACAGGCGATTTGTACGTATTGTTATTCAAAACCAAACCTGAAGCGCTGAAATACGGAGTAAAGCCGGTTTTCACGATACTGGCGTTCAATGCCGGAGAACTTGCCTGCAAATGCAGATTCCACGATTCGTTATATTTGAAATCCAGCGGCGGATTGGTAAGAAACGGAAAATTTACAAACTGCGGATCATTAGCGCCCTGAGCGCTTCCACGTACATCATGAGCGCCGTAAACCACATCTTTTACGCCGGGCTTGAATCCGTCAAAAGCCGTTTTCGTGCCATTTTCCTGATGCTGAGTAACATTACTTTCTGCCGTTCCAGAAGCATAGAAATTATAATCAATCACACTTTCGACGACAACGCCTTCTTCTCCGCCTTTCCCGAAATTAGGCGCTTTTGCTCCGAACATGCAGTTCACAATCAAGTTGTTGAAGATATTTACCAAACCGCCTTCTGCCCAAATCGAACCGCCTTTGGGTTTGCCCGGATCGCGTCGCCAACCGGCATTGATAATCGTATTGTTGTAAGCATTGATTTGCGCCTGGTAGCGATCGCCGCCAACGCCCGAATTGGACAATTTGAATGCATTCGTGTTGGGACTGTACATAACATTGAAAGCAGCGTCAACCTTGCAACCGGCTTTCACATTAATCGCTTCACCGCCTTCATTACCAACCGCATAAAACAGGTTATTAGTAAAAATACATTCGCCGCCCTGCACATAAATTGCATCTTCGCCCGTATAGCGGAAAATAGAATTGGTTATCACATATTTTCCCTTCGGATTGTTAGTGTTGAAAGCCACCATGCCTTCGCCGCCGCCAGCTTTGAAAAGACCTTTGGTAACGGAAGGCGATGCAGTGGTAGTAATTGCGCCCGTGTATTCAACTAATACGTTGTCGAGCAGGATTTCCGAACAGGTGGAACTGCCGATAATGCCGCCCCAATAACGTCCTGTAGTTTTTTCGTCGCGATTACCGGATGGAACGGTAAATGTGACGGGCGCGCCGGACGTTCCGTAGCAATACAAGCTACCTTCTATAATAAATTCGATCTTTGTGTTGCTGTTGTCCTGAGCATCGGCGTTGATTATTACTTCCACGCCTTCTTCGACAATCAAAGACTGTCCCGAAGGAACATAAATCTGACCGGCAACATTTATTGCAGTGTATTTTTTCCAAATACCGTTTACCGGAGTTGTTTTACCTTTTTCTCCTACGGTTTCAGGATCATTAGCGACAACAGAAACAGAAACGGTTGCTTTTTCTCCGCCGTCTTCAGTAGTAGCGGTAATCGTAGCTGAACCCAATTTAACGGCTGTTACTTCTCCATTTTCACTTATGCTTGCAATCTCGGAAGCGCTACTCGACCATTTAACATTCTTATTGGTTGCATTTTCCGGAAAAATCGTAACCGTAATCGTTTGCGATTCGCCAGGTTTAAGCGTTAGCATGGTGGGCGACAATGTAATGCCTTTCACCGAAAGATCTTCACTCTCTTTTTCACAACTTGTGAATAAAAAACAATTTGCGGCTAATAAAGCCATCGTAAATAATAAGGATTTTCTCTTCATTTTTTTTTAATTCTTTTAATTTGAAAATATTTTTTAATTCCTAATTTAAAACCTGTATCTCACTCCAATTTGTACGTTCTGTCCATAATAATCACGGCGCACTAACGTTCCGTTGCTATAATTTTCGTAGTCCTTTACTTTTTCATTCGCCGGATTCTGTTTTTTCAAATACAAAACCATTGGCGTATTCAACAAATTGGTTGCTTTCGCGAAAACAATAATTCCGGATTTGAATTTTTTTTCAATCGAAATATCAGTTTGAATATATCCGGCTTGCCAAATATCGTTGTCCAAATATCGGGAAACGGCATATAGACGATCATCGGTATAAGAAAAAGCCAGCTGCCCGTCCCAGCCGTTTTGCGTATCTTTATACAAAAGCGAAAGATTGACTACGTGCTTGGCTTGACCATTCAAGGGACGTGTCTGTTCCACGTTTTTTACCAGTATCTTTTCCGACGAAGAAGGATCTGGATTGTTGTAGTTAAACACTTTCGTGGTAGTTATCTGCGATTGCGTAAATGTATAATTGCCTTTAATTCCGAATGAATGGAAATATTTCACAAGATCTATTTCCACACCGTAATTGTTGGCGTCGCCAAAATTTACAGGCTGGTAAAACGTACCCTGACCTTCGATTAGAATGCCGTATTCGATGGGATTTTTAAGACGCTTGTAAAACAGTCCGACCATAATTTGCTCCGATGGACGCGGGAAATACTCATAGCGAAAATCCACATTGTGAGCTATCGTATGTTTTAATTCCGGATTTCCCCTTTCTGTATATTCTTCACTAAGAATCTGATAGGGAACAATTTCAAAAAATCCGGGACGATTGAGCGATTTGTAGTACGAAGCGCGGATATTATTGTTTTTCCATGGAGAATATTTGAAGTGCAAACTTGGTAAATAATCGGTATAACGCTGATTTCCCTTGTTCTTCACACCTTCAATAGCATGTTTAAGATCGTATCCTTGATCGGTATTTTCAATGCGCAAACCGAGAATTAACTGCAACTGACTGAATTGCAATTTGATTTGTCCGTAACCTGCGGCTATTTTTTCCGAAGCGTCGTAATTCAACTGATTGCCGGTAGATCCGAATGGATTATAGACATTGAACTTGATTTCGCTGTAATCATTCCAATCCGTTCCCTTAATTAAATTATTGTTCATGGAGGATTTGGATTCGTCGTAAGGAAGAAAAAGATAGCTGTTGTAAAAACTGGTACGATGCTTGTCGCGATACATTCCTCCTGCGGAAAAATCCATTTTCATCCTGTCCGACAGAAGCATATAATTGGCGTTGAAATATCCTGCCAAATCTTTATCGTCATTATGTTCCCAGCGGCGTTCTGCGCCATAAGGAGTCGTAACAACAGAAACGGAATTAATTTTCCAGTCTTTCACTCTGGCACTGGTATAAACCGAACTGTTATCAGGAATTTCATTGTATGCTTTGGAATAAACGGCAGACCAGTCGATTTTCAAAGCCTCATTTTTCAAAAAATAATGGATACCCTTTAATGTACTGTTAATAATTTGCTGATGGGTAAGGCGAAAGCGCGTATCGAATCCAAGATTGTAATCGCCGTTTTCCGGATCATAACCTATGTTCAATTCCGTTTTCTCATTGTCGCGCACCTGCATATTGGAAAAATCCATTAAAGCATTATACCACTGCAATTTATGCAATGGAGAGAACCTAAAATCCAGCTTGGCATGAAGTCCATAACGCTTTTGTTGCTCGGAATAAGTACGATTGTTTTTATTTGTTAAAACCGGTAAGTTTGATGCATCGCTCGTGGCGGTTGTATTACTGAAATACAGACTGTTGCTGCCACGATAACTGTTTTGAAAACTTCCGGCAACAATAATTCCCAGCCGGTTACGGAACAACCGGTCGCCATAGGAAAATCCGCCGAAAAGATTCAGAGGCGCATTTCCTGATTGCATTTTAATGACATTCTTATTGAAATCGCGCGATTTAGCAGGATATCTTTCACCGTAAGCCTCATAAGGCGACTGTTTTGAAATGGCTTTTGTATCGAATGAATAAAAATCCCTGTCCAAAAACAGAGCGTTGTAGCCGGTTGATAAATTGGCGGTAATCTGCTGTTTTTCCGGCGCATCTTTCATCGCAAGATTGATGGCGCCACCAACTGCATCGCTTTCCATATCTGCTGTCAGGGCTTTTGTAACTTCCAGACGATCAAGTAATTCTGAGGGGAAAATATCCAGCGGGACAAAACGGTTCTTATTGTCGGGGCTTGGAATTTTAACGCCGTTGACCAATGTATAATTATAGCGCTTGTCCATCCCGCGCAGAATGGCGTATTGCCCGTCTCCGCTACTGTTGCGTTCGACCGTAACGCCTGAAATACGCTGCACAACATTGGCAACCGTAATATCCGGCGATATTTCAATGGCTTTTGCACTGACAACGTTCATAACGCTTGTTGCCAGTTTTTCGATATTTCGCGCGCCGTTTTCCGAATCGTTGGCGGCATAACTGTAAACAGACACTTCATTGATTTGTCGAACAGACGGTTTGAGCATGATGGTCAATTCGGAATCGCCGCCTGTAACAGAATATTCAAACGTTTCATATCCTATATACCGGAATATCAATGTGCCGGTATTGACGGCGCTTTCCAGTCGGAAGCTGCCATCTAAACCGCTTACCGTGCCGACTATCGGGTTTTCTTTCCAGACGATTGTTGCACCGATTAATTCCTCGCCGGTTTGGAAGTCTGTTATAGTCCCTTTAATCGGTTGAGCAGAAAGATATTGAAAAAACAGTAGTTCTGCTATTATGAGCAAGCAAATTTTGTACATGTGAAAAATAATTTTGTGCAAAAGTAGGCTTGCTATGTAACTTTTCTGTTACAAAACGGTGATATTTTGTTTACGGAGGGACGAATGCACGAATTAACCGCAGGCAACGCTATCGCTCGCCTGCGGTTATGAAAATCAAGCTCATTCGGGCTAAAAAAATGGTTTCAAAGCGCGAAAGCAACGAAGGCATGAAAGCACGAAAGTTGCGCCAGCCAATTCATAATTTATAATTCTTAATTCCTAATTATTTAATTATTTTCTTGTATTTTTTGCTTATCATTCCCCGAAGCCTTTTCAAAAGTATCACCGACGGCTTTTCTTTCAAAAATGATTCGATATGCCTTTTCTTTTTATCTTCGAATATATCATTAAAATCTATTAAAATACCTGTTTCTTCCACTTCGCCAAATTCCTGGTTTACAGCAGTGCCAAAAACGCGCATACTGGGAGAAAGATTCATATAGGCGCTTATCAGGGGCGGAATGTTAATGCCGTATTTTCGCACTTCGGCATTAAGTATTTTGTAATCGTCCTTATAGTTCTGTTTGTCAAAAAGAGTGTCTAATTTTTCATAGTCCATATCTGTTTGCAGCGGAATGATTGGCGTGATTAATTCTTCCCTGTCTTTGAAATATTTGTCAAGAAAGAAAAGAATCATGTTTCGCGCTTCCGTATTATATGTGTTATACATAGTTACTTTACCGAAGAAGTAGCGAAAATCGGGGTCACTCACAGAAAGCGCCCCCAGTCCATCCCAAAGATTGTCTAATGCGAACAGTCCCTTCGTTCCGTATTTTGAAGACTGATAATCAAGCGAAACGAAAGACCGCCCCAGCTCAACCATTTGAGGCAGGAAAGTCTGAATATATTTTTGCGAAAAGTGAAACAGTTCGCCTGTCGCTATATTATTAGGCTGTCCATTTTGATCGAATGTGACTTCATTCCCACAGCGAAAACGATAGCCGCCTAAAATTTCCTCTGCCTGCGGATCCCATACAATCAATTGTCGGTAAGGCGTTTCCATCATGTCAAACTCATCAATGTCTATCGACTTTCCCGTACCGCCTCCGTAGTAGCGAAACGCGATTTCCCTCAGCCGTCCAACCTCTTGCATCAGGTTTGGGGCATTTTGCGACGTAAACAAATAAATCTCGTTTCCTGATTTATTTGTCTTTCTGAATAACTTGTCAGGAGTCAGTTCTTTTTTCAAAACATCCCTGTCAATTTTAAGGATAATATCTTCCATATTTCGAGCGTGTTAGTTTTTATTTAATACTATAAACTTGTTTTTTCAACCAATTAGCCCATTGCTGAGGCGTTTGGGTTGAATCTAACGTTTGCCAGGAAACGGGTTTGCCAAAATAGACATTAAATACCGTCTTCTTTGCTTTGAACATTTCCCGCGACAAAAGTAACATTTCTATGTTACTTTTTATGCACAATTTCTTGCGAATGTTTGCAATTGTGTAAAAAAAGTTTGAATTTTTTGCTTCAAAATATACCGGCACAATATCCCGTTTGTATTCAACTGCCTTTGTTACAAACATTTTCTTCCATTCCAAATCAGTTATCTTTCCTTTTATTTTCCTGGAACATAAACCTGCCGGAAAAGTAATAATCTGGTTTTCGGAAGCCAGCGCATCGTTAATAGCAACTACCGCCTGCCGGTCTTGTGAGCCGTGTTTATTAATCGGCACAAATATGTTTTGTAACGGCTTGATAAAATACAAAATATCGTTAACCAAATATCGAATCCGCTTGTCGTATTTTTTTCCTATAATAACAGAGAGACAAATTCCGTCCAATCCTCCCAAAGGATGATTAGAAGCAAATATGCACTTGTTTTCAAAAACGGGAATATTTTCTTCTCCGTATATATTAAAGCATACGCCTCTCGTATCTAAAAATTTTTCCAACAGGTCAACTCCGCTCAAATCAGAATTTTTCC
Organism: Dysgonamonadaceae bacterium; assembly: GCA_031256775.1. Classification (GTDB taxonomy): domain Bacteria; phylum Bacteroidota; class Bacteroidia; order Bacteroidales; family Azobacteroidaceae; genus Azobacteroides. The sequence goes on along the minus strand of JAIRPX010000281.1, from coordinate 23,957 downwards.
CGATAAAATCATTTAACAAGTCCAAACAGATAAATTTGGTAAAACCGTTAATCAAAAAGTTAGGAATCTTTTTGTATAACTGAGGCGACTTCTTTTTCAGGACATTATGAATGTCTATTTGAAATATTTGTTCCGTGTTCATAATTATTTTACTAAAAAATACAGCAAAGGTAACTTTTTTTTTATACTTTTGTGAAAAAAATTTCATGAGTTTTTTCTCAAACTAATAAAAAAAATATTAAAGCTATGATTAGAAAGAAGTTATTATTTTTTATGTCGTTAACGGCAATGACGGCAATTTTCACAGGATGTTTAAATTCGGGAGGCAATCGCGCTTCATATTCCTATTATGCCGTAATGGTTTATAATCCCGAAATTATGGATTTGACAATGAATGCGCCGGAGCCTCTTTTGGTGCCGGAATTGCAGGGAAAAGTGAAAGAAGGCGACTGTATGAGAGCAAGTTATACTATTGATTTTGACAATCAGCCGACTGGCTCTTTATACTACACTGCCACTAATGTTTCTATCTATCCGCTGAATAAACGAACACTTCGTATTGAAGGCGGAGATATGATCGACGACCATAATGACAGTATCAACAATATTCGGCAGATATTCGGAGAAATTTATTTCGATGGAAAAATATTTGTTATAGCCGATCAGCAGGGTAACGCAAATCAGCTGTACAAGCTGGAAGCAATATGTAATCCCGATTCTGTTGATGAAAATGGAATCCATACTGTTTACCTGAAATCCAAAAAAGACAACGAAACTTCAGGCGACAGCAAGACTTCTGTATCCACAGAAGAGGCAATTGATATGAATCCCATGCTTGCTGCCTACGGAAAGGATTCTATTTACAGTTTAAATAAAGAGGTTATATTCAGGTATGTAAATTTCAATCTCAAATATCAGTCGGGAACAGTTGACGGAGCGCCGGTTTACCGTAGCTATGGAAATTCTCCTATAACGGTTTTAAGTTTAAAAAAATAATATTTGATGTGGAAAAATATTTTTATCTTGTTTTTTGGACTGATTACCGAACCAACTAAAAAATGGGATAATCTGGCTGAAAAAAACGAAAAAGACAATGAAAACTTCTACAAAAACTATTTGCATCCGGTTTTTGGGATAATTGCACTTTTTGCTTTTGTGGGAGCGCTTTTTGAAACTGGCAAATTTGATATGCAAATAGCTATGAAAGCAGTGATTAAACAAATTGCAGTTTATTTTGGAAGTTTTTATTTGTCTTTATTCATAATGTCGGAATTTGTAATGCCAAGATTCAAAAATGACCATAAAAAACTTTTAACAGAGCGATTTATAGGTTACGCATCCGTCTTGGTTTATCTGGTGGCAATGCTTCGTTCTTTAAGTCCAAGCATGTCGCCTCTTCTGTTAATTGTCTTTTATTCAGTCTATATCATTTGGGTGGGAGCTGTGCGCTATTTGAAAATGCGCGAAGAATATCTCATAAAATTTACAGTCGTGGCAAGTATAATTTTATTGCTTTTGCCAATATCGCTTGAGCAATTGATAAACTTGCTAATGCCTGGCATGAAAATATAAAAATATGGCATCAAATAACAATATTGTAATAAAAAACAAGCGTGCTTCTTTCGATTATGAGTTTATCGAAACATTTGTGGCGGGAATAGCGCTTGCAGGAACGGAAATAAAATCTATTCGTTTGGGAAAAGCCGGACTGACAGATACTTACTGTACGTTTATCAGAAATGAACTTTGGGTAAAGAATATGTATGTCGCTGAATATTTTTACGGAACTTACAACAATCATGAAGCCCGCAGAGACCGGAAACTTCTTCTGAACAGGAAAGAACTCCGTAAAATGGAAACTTTGTCTAAAAATACAGGTTTTACCATTGTCCCAACCAAGCTGTTCATGAATGAAAAAGGTTTGATAAAATTAGTGATTGCTGTTGCCAAAGGAAAAAAATCGTATGATAAACGCCAGTCGCTGAGGGAAAAAGACGACAAACGCGACATGGACAGGGCTTTTAAAAAATGAATAATGATAAAACTTCATCCGTAAACAAGACAAAAGCGGGGTATGCGGAAGGATTGGTTTCGATATTCGTCAATACTGCGCTGTTTGTACTGAAACTGTGGGCGGGCATCCTGACAGGCTCAATTGCACTGACAGCCGACGCATGGCACACGCTGTCGGATTCGGTCAGTTCGGCAGTTGTAATAATTGCAGTAAAACTTTCGGCGAAAAAACCCGATAAGGAACATCCATTCGGACATGGACGATGGGAACAAATCGCATCAATTTTTATCGCTTTCTTTCTGGCTGTCATTGCTTTGGATTTTTTCAAGGAATCAGTCATCCATTTCACTCACAAAGAAACCGTTCATTTTGGAACAATTGCAGTGGCGATTACGATAACGTCTATAATTGTCAAGGAAATACTGGCGCAATATGCTTTCTGCATCGCGCGTAAAACAGGAAATATCACTATTAAAGCCGATGCGTGGCATCATCGTAGCGATGCTCTGTCGTCGCTCGTGGTATTAGCGGGTATATGGTTTGCCAAATATTTTTGGTGGATCGACAGCCTACTTGGATTTATCATCTCCATTATGCTGCTTTACGCCGCGTATAAAATTGTAAAAGAAACAATAGCAAAACTGCTGGGGGAAGAAGCCGATCCGAAATTAATTGATGAAATCACAAGAAAAGTAAAAAATATCTATCCCGACGATTTGCAGTTGCATCATTTCCACATACATAACTATGTAACTCACAAGGAATTAACATTACATATTAAACTTGAAAAAAATCTCACCATAGAAACAGGACATAAAATTGCAACCAACATTGAAATGCTTATTAGCAAGCATTTTGGAATTATTGCAACCGTACATGTAGAACCGCTGGATTTCTATCACACCACAGATTAATAAATGAATTATTCAATTATCATAATTTATTTGTACAACGTCATTGCGAGCGTTAGCGAAGCAATCCAGAAATAATTATAAATTATGAATTATGAATTAGCTGACGCGACTTATATTTTATGCGGTTTAATTTTGTACAACGTCATTGCGAGCGTTAGTGAAGCAATCCAGGAATTAGTTTTTAGTTTTTAGTTTTCAAGGCTCATCTGCAAAACCTTGTGTTTTGTGAGAAGGCGCGTAGCGCCAGTATCTTTGTAGCCGTGTGCGTAAGCGCACGGTAAAGGATGTACGGAATATAACAGAGCAGCGTAGCTGCGATACCTTAATTTTTATTCATTTCATGTTTATGAATTAATTTGCTGTTAAAAAAGATGTCGCAGCTACGCTGCTTTCTCGCAAAACACAAGGTTTTGCAGATAATCCCTTTTGTGACTTAGCTTCTTTGCTGGCGCGAAAGTACGTCGCCTCTCATCATTGCGAGCGTTAGCGAAGCAATCCAGCTGAAAACTGAAAACTGAAAACTAATTACTGGATTGCTTCAGGCTTCGCCTTCGCAATGACGTTGCACAAAACCATGCCGTGCAGAGGATAATAGCATAAAACAAGCACGGGTTACAAACCAGCGTCAGCGAAAAGATACACGAAAGTTGCGCCAGCAAATAGTTTTTAGTTTTCTGCGCCGTATTTACAGTACCCCCATTTCTACTAATTCAATAACTCTTTCTGTTGCCGCATCTTTTCCCTCCGGATCCCAGCTTGATTTCAGGCTGGCGCCAAACATTCCAGCAAAAAAGTTCCAGAAACCGGCTCTGAATGGTCCTAAGAAAGCTTTCAACAAGTTGTATGAAGTCTGATTACATTCCCTGTCGATAAGTTTAATTAACAGTTTTCCCTGCGAAAGGGTTAACTTTTTAAGTGCCGGTTTATATTCTGCAAACAATTCTTTCTCCATCAGTTTGAGATGCTCTTCCCGCGCCTTGTCATCGGGCAAAGTCATCATATATTCATACGTTTCAATGAGAGTTGCGTAAATAAGTTTGGCGTATGGTAAAGTTTTTTTTACATCCCTAACGAGTTTTTTGTATTTTGCATCATTTTCCTGATTACCGAATATCTGATTTGGATAAAAATAAATATCGTTCAAAACCAGCGTTTTAACAGTATCTCCGTTTTCAAGTATAAACGGAGGTATGTTTTCCTTATAGTCGCCGTTTTGCGCATGAACGTTTATTACCTGTAACAGGATAAACATCAAAAACAAAAACTGCAGAATTTTCATCTGTTTATATTCTGCCGCAACAGTTTTTATATTTTTTCCCACTACCGCAAGGACATGCGTCGTTTCGCCCAACAGTTTTTTCGGCACGAATAGGAGCGGTTTTTTGCTGTTCGCGGGTGTCGCGTCCGGCAACTTCTCCCTGCACCCTGCGGCTTTCGGAAATCTCGTCTTTCCGTGTACGGTATTTGCTGAAATCGGTCTTTCTTTCCGGCGTAGCCTGGCGAACCTGTTCCGGTTCCTGTACGGGAATTTGCCCGCGCATCAGGACGGCGACGGCTTTGCGGTTCATTTCATCTACCATTTTTTTGAAAAGATCGAAAGATTCCAGTTTGTAAATCAGCAAAGGATCTTTATTTTCGTAACTTGCGTTTTGAACAGAATGTCTCAAATCGTCCATTTCCCTCAGATGCTCTTTCCATGATTCGTCGATGGAATGAAGCAGAATCGCTTTTTCAAACGATTTCACAATTCCTTTTGAATCAGAATTGTAGGCTTCTTTCAGGTTGCATACGATGTTATACATCCGTTTCCCGTCCGTTACCGGAATAACAATATTTTCATATCTGTCGCCCTGTTCTTCATATACTCTTTTTATAACAGGCTGAGCTATTTGCGCCATTCTGTCGGTTTTTCGTTTGAAACTGTCTAATGAAGCTTCGAAAATTGTTTCCGTAATGGTTTCAGGCTTCATGCCTTTTATTGCATCCTCAGTAAAAGGTACTTCCAGCGCCATTGTTTTAAACAGTTCAAATTTCAGTCCTTCATAATCATTCGTTTCGACAAACTGTTCGGCAATAGCGCCGGATGTGTCATAAAGCATGTTCAGGACGTCCAAACCGATTCTTTCTCCCATCAAAGCATGGCGGCGGCGCGTATAGATTACTTCGCGCTGCGAGTTCATCACGTCGTCGTATTCCAGCAAATGTTTCCGGATGCCGAAATTATTTTCTTCCACCTTTTTTTGAGCGCGTTCTACCGCTTTGTTCAACATGCTGTGTTCCAGAACGTCGCCTTCTTTGAACCCAAATCTGTCCATCATGCCTGCTATACGTTCCGAAGCGTTCAAACGCATCAGTTCGTCTTCGAGCGAAACAAAAAACACTGAAGATCCAGGATCTCCCTGTCGTCCGGATCGTCCTCTCAACTGGCGGTCAACACGACGCGATTCGTGTCTTGCCGTACCAACGATAGCCAGACCGCCAGCTGCCCGCACTTCCGGCGAGAGTTTGATGTCGGTTCCACGTCCAGCCATGTTTGTTGCAATAGTTACGGTTCCTGTCTGTCCCGCCTGCGCCACAATTTCGGCTTCTTTCTGGTGCAGTTTGGCATTCAATACATTATGAGATATTTTACGCATTGTAAGCATTCTGCTTAGAAGTTCAGATATTTCAACGGAAGTTGTACCTACCAGAACCGGACGCCCCTGATCGCGCAGTGCAACAATTTCGTTGATTACTGCCGCGTATTTCTCGCGGGCTGTTTTGTAGATGCGGTCGTTCATATCGCGACGGTCGATTGGTCGGTTGGTTGGGATCACCACTACGTCTAATTTGTAGATATTCCAAAATTCGCCAGCTTCTGTTTCCGCCGTTCCTGTCATTCCCGCAAGTTTATGATACATGCGGAAATAGTTTTGCAAGGTGATTGTTGCAAAAGTTTGTGTGGCAGCTTCCACCTGTACGCGCTCTTTAGCCTCAATAGCCTGGTGCAATCCGTCGGAATACCGGCGACCTTCCATAATACGTCCGGTTTGTTCGTCCACAATCTTCACCTTGTTGTCGATAACTACATATTCGTCGTCTTTTTCAAAGAGACAGTAAGCTTTCAGCAACTGGTTGATAGTGTGAACCCTTTCTGATTTAACGGCATAGTTTTGCAGCAGTTCGTCTTTTTTAACCTGTTTTTCTTCATCGCTTCCTCCTGCATTTTCAATTTCGGCAATCTGTATTCCAATATCCGGAAGGACAAAGAATTGGGGGTCGTCGGAATTTCCTGTAAGAAGATCTATCCCTTTGTCGGTAAGTTCAATAGAATGATTTTTTTCATCAATAACGAAATAGAGGGGATCGGTAATAATATGCATTTCCCTGTTTTGCTGCTGCATATAATATTCTTCCGTTTTAAGCATATTGGCTTTTATTCCCTGTTCGCTTAGAAACTTAATAAGAGCTTTGTTTTTAGGCATTCCCTTAAAAGAGCGGAACAGAAGGACAAATCCTTCTTTCTGGTCATCCTGATTAGTAGATGCTATTTTTTGTCGCGCATCCGACAACAGTTTGTTGGTAAGTGTTTTCTGAACGCTGACCAGATGCTCTACGCGGCTGCGATATTCCTCATACAGCTGATCTTCGCCTTTTGGTACAGGACCTGAAATGATCAGGGGCGTGCGGGCGTCGTCGATTAAAACAGAGTCAACTTCGTCAACGATGGCGTAATTATGTTCGCGCTGTACTAAATCTTTCGGATTAATTGCCATATTATCGCGCAGATAATCGAAACCAAATTCATTATTTGTGCCAAAAGTAATATCGGCTTCATAAGCTTTGCGGCGAGCGTCGGAATTGGGCTGATGCTTGTCAATACAGTCAACGGATAAACCGTGAAACATGTATAGAGGTCCCATCCATTCTGAGTCGCGTTTAGCCAGATAGTCGTTAACGGTAACGACATGAACTCCCCTGTGAGTCAGTGCATTAAGAAAAACGGGAAGAGTAGCTACCAATGTTTTTCCTTCTCCCGTAGCCATTTCTGCAATATATCCGCGCACCCGTTTACTTAGTTTGGGATCTTCCGTATCTTTTTCATATTTTTTGGGATTAGGGTTGTGAAGTACTGTTCCGCCAAAGAGCTGAACGTCGTAATGTACCATATCCCAAGTTATTTCGTTGCCACCTGCTTTCCATTTGTTTAAATAAACGGCATTATTTCCGTCGATGGAAACAAAATCATGAGTAACAGCCAGTTTTCTATCGAAATCGGTAGCCGTTACGATGATTTTTTCATTTTCCTTGAAACGGCGGGCGGTGTCTTTTACAATAGCAAACACTTCAGGCAGAACTTCGTCTAAAATTTTCTCCTGTTTTTCGCGGATGCCCTTTTCTATTTTGTCAATTTCAGCCCAAACCTTTTCTCTTTCTTCCAGTTCAAGACTTTCGATACTTGCTTTCAATTCGTCAATCTTTTTTGTATCTTCTTCAACTGCGTCATGTATTTTTTGCATGATTGTCTGCGTTTTTTGGCGCAATTCGTCGTTAGACAACTGTTCGATTTCAGGATAAACAGCCTGTACTTTTTTTACGTAAGGATCTATTTCCCTTAAATCCCTCTGGGATTTATTCCCAAATAATTTTGATAAAATCTCGTTAAAACCCATAATTATATATATTTTATTTTTTCATTTATATTTTTGTTTCTAATCTCGCTTTTATTAATAAAATTCCTGTAAAGGCATATCTTTGGCTGCATTAGGAGGTGGAATCCTTAAAATAAACGATAGCGTGGGCGCAATTTCCGTCGCTTTTACTTTTCGATACACATGTTCCTTTTTTATATGTTCTCCTAAAAAAAACAAAGGACACAAAATAGCCGTACTGCGTTCATATTTTTGCCCGTTCTTTGAATTGGCGTCGGTAGCCGTAATCCATCCGGGCTGTAATTCGATGAACAGATCGCCGCTGTATTTTTTATTCATACCGCGACGAAATGCGGCAGAGCGACCGGCGTCGTCTACCAGCCACTGTCCTAAAGTAGTAACATCCTGTATGCCGCTAAATTGAGCTACAAATTCGGCGGCACTTGAAATAAAATCTTTCTGGTTAAGCTGTTTATTTTCAATTAATTTTCTATTTAAATAAATCTGATTATTGAAATAGCCTTCCACCCAGTTCCCCTGTCCGTAAGTTGCTGCTAAATACATATTTAGCAAAGCAGTACAGCGATTCGGGTAAAATATGCCTAATGGCTCGTATCCATTGGGAAATCGCGTGTTGTAATCGTAATAACCTGTGGAAGTTAACATAACAAGCACATTGCGCATCCCCACTTTTTTATCAATAATATCAAACAGTTTTTCAAGTTCTTTATCCAAGCAATAATAAGCGTCCTGCAATTCATAGCCAAATTCGTTAATGTTGTCGCCAAATTTATAATTGCCGAGATAATATGTAAGCATAAGCAGATTGGGGCAGTTTCGATTGTTAAAATCGCCATGTTCCAGAAATTTACCGGCAAGAGCGGTGACGTCGGCATTGATAAGCGGCGTTTGTTTGATTTTAATGTAACGGTCTTTTTCGGATTTACCGAAACGATAGGTGAAAAAACTTCCCGTTTTGGAATAATATGGAAAACCAATATAATGTGAATATGCCTGAGACCAGGTTTTTTCAGTGAAATTGCCGACAGCTTCTGTGGCATTAAATCGCTCTATATACCATGGAATGTCCTTGTAATATGTAGTTGTAGCCCATTTGCCGTTGTAATTGTCTAACCAGAAAGCGGCATTGGCGTATCTTCCTGCCGAAAGTATAGCTTCTTCTGCTTCAGGGGCTACGGAAAAAACAGCAGCATTTCCTCCGGTAGCAATTTTAAGCTCGTCGCCAAGTGTGGAACTCAACAGGGATAAAGGCGAAAAATTGTCGGAAGTGTAATTCCCAAGATAATTATTATCTGCAACAATTGATTCTGCCCGGTTATGTTCGACATCGAATTTTTCGCTGGCGCATATTCCATGAGAGAAAGGATAAGTTCCTGTATAAACAGTTGCTATTGAGCTGGCTTCGTTAAGGTTAGGAAATCCGAACTCAACATTGTGGTAGTTCAAACCATCGTTCATCAAACGTTTGAATCCTTTTTCGCCATATACGGAACTGAAATACTGTAAATAATCACCCCTTAGCTGGTCAACGACTATGCTGACGACAAGTCGTGGTGTTTCGATTACCGGCTGTGCCTGCATCGGGATTGAGTAGATGAGTAAACAAGTGAACGAGTAGACGAGTGAACGAGATTTTTCTATTTTCCTATATTTATCCATTTTTTACTTTTAATTACCTGTTTTGCTGAAACCACGCCCAAACACAGCATGTATGGGACATTAGCCGGATTTAATTGTTGAGGTATCAAAAACCAAGCCAACAATAGAACCAACAAAAGTGCTAAATTAATCCAATGATACCAGCGAATAAGAAAATAAGATTTTTTGAAAAAGAATCCGGCAAATCCTAAGAAATGAAACGGATGCAACCAAACAATATTCCAATTATATTGTGTACAAGGATGGTACGAAATAAAGGATAGAAATGCAATTAAGCATCCTGCCAACCCTGCCGTCAGAAACAAAAAGGCAAAAGGAATCCTGCATATCAGCTTCCCTGCATCTTTCGTAACTGCTAAAACTAAATATATCAGTAAAATAACAATTCCTGTTACAAAAGGAGAATTTGGATATTCAGGCTCGGAAATTTCATCAATGGATGAATGGATAATTATTTCCGAAGATGTAACGACCGGATATTTTGTTCCGTTATCGGAAATTACTGTTGCACGATCCAGTGCGCGCATCAGATTTTCAGGCAAAAACAATTCCTGACGAAATGACAGTAATGAATCGGCGCCACTGCCAATGATCAGGTCGATACCAAAGGACATCCACGGATAAAATTTTGTGCAGGAATGTATTAAATCTCTGAATGTAGGCTTTTTTGCCTGTTCGGGATACAGCAGTTTCCCTCCACAAAACTGTTCAATGATATTGCGGGGACGGGTAGTGCAGTTGTCAAAAAGAAAATTATAGCGGTATTCGCAATTTTCAGGCGCAAGGTTATACATCAGCATATTATATAACGCCTCTTTTTTTTCGTTGGGAATATTTAAAACCTGCTTGGTTACGGTAACATTTTCTTTTGTATAAAGATAATAAAAGACATAACCGGAAGACGCCGATAAAAAATAATCAGTTTCTCCGGCGATAAAGCGGAACAGAAAATACGGAATATCGGTGTTGAACGTACCCCAGTTTAATACTGTATCTATTTTCAACACAGGATCATACAGATAGAGCGCCGTATGTCCGTAGATGGTATATATTTCGCTTGAACGTGGCGCAACAGTCAGCAAACTCACCTGCAAATTGTCATAATTTGTCTGAGCTTTTGCAAAGAAAATATTGAATAACAGAAAAATTACTAAAAAATATTTCATTCAGCAGTCATTATTTGTCCGCAAAGTTAATATAAAAAAGCAAATATACGAATATCAATGGCAAAATCCATCTCAAAATATCCGTGTCACACGCTCAATGCCACTAATTAGAGCGTTAATTTCTGATTTTGTATTATAAAATGCAAACGACGCGCGCAAAGTTCCTTCAATGCCAAGAGCATCCATTAGCGGTTGCGCACAATGATGCCCTGTTCGCACAGCAATTCCCAGTTTGTCGAGCAACATTCCCATATCATAAGGATGAATATTGCCCACAAGAAACGAAATAACCGAACAGCTACCAAGTGTTGGCGAACCAATAAATCTGATGTTTTCAATTTGTGAAAGTTTTTCTTTTGCATAATTAAACAGTACGGTTTCATATTGCCGGATGTTTTCAAGTCCAATTTTTTCGATATAACGAATAGCCTCAGCCAGCGCCGCCGAGCCTACATAATCAGGAGTACCGGCTTCAAATTTGAATGGCAGCTCGTTAAACGTAGTCTTATCAAATGAAACACGAGCAATCATCTCTCCGCCACCTTGATATGGCGGCAGTTTGTCCAGCCAGGATTCTTTCCCGTATAAAACGCCTAAGCCGTTGGGTCCATACATTTTATGCGATGAAAAAACTAAAAAATCACAGTCTAATTCTTTAGTATTTAATGGAATATGTTGTATAGACTGAGCGGCGTCAATTAGAACGGGAATATTGTAGCTGTGAGCTAATCGGATGATTTCTCCGATTGGATTAACAGTTCCCAGTACATTGGAAACATGGGTTACGGAAATAAATTTCGTTTTTGAAGAAATGCGTTCTTCTATATCTTTCAAATCAATTTCACCTGATTCTGAAATAGGAACTACCTTTATTTCAATTCCATAAATATCGCGTTGTATTTGCCAGGGAACAATATTCGCATGATGTTCCATTGCTGTCAGAATGATTTCATCGCCAGCCTTACATTGAGAACGACAAAAACTGCTCGCTACCAGATTGATAGATTCGGTAGCTCCGCGTGTGAAAATAATTTCAGACGGTTTTGCGGCATGAATATAGTTTTGTACAGTTTTGCGCGCCTCTTCATGCGATTCGGTACTTAACTGGCTTAGCCTGTGTACGCCACGATGAATATTCGCATTGATGGTCGAATAAATTTCTTCCATTTTCTGAATCACACAGCGCGGTTTTTGCGTAGTCGCAGCGTTGTCCAAGTAAATCAGCGGTTTACCGTAAACTTCCTGCGTTAATATGGGAAAGTCTTTACGTATGTTTTCTATATCTAATGAAATATTATTCATGAATTTATCTTAAATAATTATGTAAACTCTTTACCGGAAAAACTTTTAACAGTTAATTATTAACTGCCAAAATTCCACATCAATCAGTTGACCGAATTTTAATCCCGCTTCCCTGATAATTCCTGCCAGTTGGAATCCAAGTTTAGTATGAATTTTCCGGCTGGCTTCGTTAGGAATGGAAAGAACTCCTATCAGGGAATGAATACCCAAATCTTTAGCATTATTTATGAGTTCTTTATATAAAGCGATTCCTAATCCTCGCCCAACAAAACAGGGATCAAGGTATATGCTTGTTTCAAGAGTTATTTTATAAGCATGATGCGGTCGCCAGTCATTCAGCAAGGCATATCCTGCAATATATCCGTCTTCTTCCAAAACAATAAAAGGATAATTTTTATTCAGGATATTTTCTATTTTTTGTTCCATTTCATTTATGGAAACTTTATCTTCATGAAAGGTAATTGTCGTATTTTCAACATAATAGTTGTATATGTTTACAATACAACCTGCATCTGAAATAACTGCTTTACGCAACATGACTCTCAAAAATCTTTCTTAGCTTTTCGGCTTACTTCGTCCAGAACTTTCATCAATTCAAGGGAAAATGACAGAGGCATTTCCGGGCTTTCCGTCAAGCCTTTATCAAGGCAGTTCATAACTTCGGCAGCTTCATAGTTGTAGCCGTTGCCGGTAGAATAAACGTGAATTTCTTCTTCACCGCCGTCATTTCTCTTAACAGTTAACTTGGTAGGCATGTGAAACATCGAATGTAATTTTAAATATCCGCCGTCGCCGTAAAGACGGGCTTCATTATCTAAAATCGTTTCAAAAGAAGACGTAAGCATACTTATTTCTTTTCCTTTGTGTTTTAAAAGGATAGAAGTTGTCCAGTCTGTTTCGGCAGGAGCGGGAACAGACATTACTTTTATATCTGTTGGTGTGCCAAACAGATATATTGCCGTAAATATAGGATAGATACCAATATCCGGAATTGAGCCGCCTCCAAGCGCCGGATCGTATAAACGACTGTTAGGATCGAATGGCGAGATGAAACCAAAATTACACTGCAACAGAAGCGGTTTCCCTATTGCTTTGTTTTCTGCCAATTCCTTGAATTTAACCATGCAAGGTAAAAAACGACTCCACAGGGCTTCCATCAGGAATACATTCTTTTTGCGAGCTTTGGCAATCATTTTTTCCACTTGCTCCAAATTTGATGCAAAAGGTTTTTCACACAGGACAGCTTTGCCTGCCTTGATGCACATCATCGTATGTTCGAAATGCAAATTGTTGGTAGTCGATATGTAAACTATATCCACTTGCGGATCGGCGAGCATGTCTTCATACGATCCGTATGCTTTTTCAAAATTGTGATTTGCCTTAAAATTCTCCGCTCTTTCCTGAGAACGGGATGCTACGGCGTAGCAATTGGCATTGGGTAATTCTTTCAAGCCGTTAGCAAACTTGTTTGCAATGCGGGAAACGCCTAATATTGCCCAGTTATATTTTTTTTTCATAAGCTGTTTATTCTCCTATCAATCTGAATTTATATCCCTGTTCCAAAAGCCATTCTATAGATTTAGGCAACGCTTCTTTCATTCGGTCGCCTGCTTTAAGCGAATCGTGAAACACAATGATCGATCCGTTTCGTGTATATTTTTTAACATTTTCAAATACTTGATTTGAAGTCATATACTTGCTGTAATCGCGAGTTACCACATCCCACATTATGACTTCATAGCTTTTTTTTATATTAATGAACTGAGGTACGCGGAGATGACCGTGAGGAGGACGGAAAAAACGGCTGTTTATCAATTTGGCTGCCTCGTCAATGTCTTTTTGATAGTTTTTTGTAAGAGTTTTCAAACCCTGCAAGTGATGGAAAGTATGATTCCCCACTACATGTCCTTTATCAATAAGCATTTGATAAATGTCAGGATATTTACTGACATTTTCACCTACGCAAAAAAAAGCTGCTTTTATTCCATATCTATCCAATAAATTGAGCACCCATGGAGTGATTTCCGGAATAGGTCCGTCGTCGAATGTTAAATATACCGCTTTTTCTTCCGGGTTGAATCGCCAATGCGCTCCCGGAAAAAAAAGTCTGTACAGAAAGGGAGGTTGCTCAATCAGCATATATTAATATTACCGGTTAAGTCCGCCTTTTTTATTTAGTTGCGTAACGTAAGCATTGAAACGCTGCACATATTGCTCATATTGAGAGTTATATTGTTCAAATAGCGTATAGTCGTTATTCTTGAAAAAATGAAGAATATCTTCAATATAACCTAAATTAAAATAAACTTCTTTCATAACGTTCTTGTACTGCGAATTTTTCATACGCGAATACCAGTCCAGTTCCTTTAAATAAAGCTGCGCCAAATCCATGTATATCTCTTTTGCTTTTTCTTTTTCTCCAATCATGTCATACAAAACTGCCAAATTGAAAGAAGAGGTGTATTCGTGAGGTACATTATAAGAAGGAATTTCCTGTAAAGACTTGTCTAAGACTTCTTTAACTCTTACAGTATCTCCCTTTTCAACAAGTTTATTTGCGAGTAATCCAAACAGTGTGCGGAAGGTCCTACACATTCGCATAGAGTTTTCGTCCACATATAATCCACGCTGACTTAAATTACCATATTTATATTTGTTCATCAAATTATCATACATTTGTTCCACGCCTACAGGCTGATGTTCGGCGGTAGGAAATGGCATAATTCGATTTGCAATTCCGTCAAGGCGGAAATAACCGTCCAATCGCAGATATTGTTCTGAACCTACCGTCATGGCATAATAAATTGGACGAGACCAGTCGGAATTGTTTTTCAACATATCCAGTATCATCATTTCATGTTTGAGCAGAGTTTGCTTTGCTGGCGCAACTACCTGTCCTTTGCTATTAACCCTTTCGCCAAAGTCAACCAGCAGGTGGCTGGGAATCCAGTCGGCATTTTCCGGTTTTACTAATCCATTTGCTATAACGCCTGCCGAATCAACAGGGATAAGTATTTTGTTTGTTTCTACAATATCTATATCCTGAATACGGGCAAGTCTATTGCTGCGGGTCTCGCCCAATTTGATTCTGTCCAAAATCATTCCTGCTTCAAGCGGAGAATCAGTTTGAGGCATTACATAAGCTGCATTGTGCTTTTCTGCTATATAATCATATCTTTTCCAGTCGATAGGCAACGGATCTGATTCATAAGACTGGCGTTTCATCTGATCAATATACCAGTCTGTTTGCAGATAACTCAGGTTACAAACACGAACATCTTTCCTGTAACCTTCTACTTCCTGTCCATACCAGAGCGGGAAAGTATCGTTGTCGCCGTTGGTAAAGATAATAGCGTTTGGTTCGCAGGTAGTCAGGTAGTTATAACCGAAATCGCGCGTAAGGTATCGTTTTGAGCGGTTATGATCGTCCCATGTTTGAGAAACCATTTGCAAAGGAATTAACACGCAAAGGAGAGAGCCTAATGCTGAAGCGACTACCGGCGATAATTTTTTTGTACGTTCCAATAATTTTATTACAGGTATAACGCCCAATCCTATCCAGATACAGAAAGCATAGAAAGAGCCTGCATAAGAATAGTCGCGTTCTCGAGGCTGGAACGGATACTGATTAACATAGATGACAATTGCCAAACCTGTCATGAAGAAAAGCATGAAAATAGTCCAGAATTGCTGGCTGCCTCTTTTTTCGGAAAATATCTGAAAAAATATGCCTAATATGCCTAAAAGCAATGGCAACATATAATACTTGTTGTGTCCCTTATTTTTAGCTATGCTGTCGGGCATATTATCTTGAGGTCCCAACCCTAATAAATTTTCATCAATAAATTTTATACCGGTAATCCAGTTCCCATTCATAATCTCGCCATTGCCTTGAATGTCGTTTTGACGTCCGGAAAAATTCCACATGAAATAACGCCAGTACATGAAACATACCTGATAATTTAAAAAATATTTGAGATTTTCACCGAAAGTAGGTTTAAGTACGGTTTTCTGTCCTTGAGGCGTTGTCACTTTTACCCGTTTCCCCTTAAAATTACACCATTCCTTATATGCCTGTACATGTCGGGCGTCGGTGCTGTACATGCGGGGGAAGAAAGTATTAAGCTCGTCAACATAAACAGCCCGTTCTTTTCGATGGGCAACAAAATACCTGTCTTTTTCTGATGAATCCTTTTTTGCTATTTGCGCCCAAACCGGACCGTTATCTTTCATCACAGGAACTACATATTCGCCCTGTACTTCGCGTTTAGGTTCTGAAACGAATGTTTGTCCATAAAGCAAAGGCAGTTCTCCATACTGTTCGCGACTTAAATATGATCTTAAAGTGAAAACGTCTTCAGGAGAATTTTGATCCATTGGAGTATTAGACGTGGAACGGATAATGATAAGCGCGTATGATGAATAGCCTATCACAATTACCAGTAATCCAATTAATACTGTATTTAGCGCAACCATATTGAGTTTTTTTGACATAAACAGGTAGGCAGATAGAACTATCAGTATGATAGCGCCCAGCACATAATAACTGCCAAAGAACGGGATTCCCAAAAGGAAAATGGAAAGAATAAAACTGATTTTTGCAGTACTTGAATCTTTTCCCTTCTTCATGGTTTCCCATATAGCCCAAAATAATACGCTTAAAACCAACACTGTATAAAACACTACGCCTGAATTGTAAGGCAGTTTGAATACATTGACAAACAGCAGTTCAAACCATCCGCAAACTTCCATAATGCCCTGCATCAAACCGTATAATACAGAAACGACTATTACAAAAGAAATTAGAAGCGCCAGCAATGCACCTTTAGTTGTAGGATTAGGATGGCGTTTGAAATAATAAACCAGTACTATTGCCGGAATACACAAAAGATTAAGAAGGTGGACAGCTATTGAAATTCCTATCAGATACGCTATCAGAATCAGCCATCTGTCGGAATGAGGCATGTCGGCAACGTCTTCCCACTTAAGTATCAGCCAGAACACTACGCCTGTCATCATGGAAGAGTAGGCATAGACTTCGCCTTCTACCGCCGAAAACCAGAAACTGTCTGAAAACGTACAAGCCAGCGAGCCTACAAGTCCTGCGCCAATAATTGTAATCGTTTGCGACAGAGTGATTTTCTGAGAACCATCCTGAATGACAAGTTTCCTGGCTAAGTGAGTAATAGTCCAGAACAGGAACAAAATAGTCAATGCACTGAACAGCGCCGACATAGCGTTAACCATCATCGCTACCATTGACGGACTGGAAGCAATTTGAGTGAACAGATTGGCTGTTAGCATAAAAATTGGGGCTCCGGGGGGATGCCCTACTTCTAATTTATATGCTGACGATATAAATTCTCCACAATCCCAAAAGCTTGCAGTTGGCTCAATAGTAAGAAGATATGTTACGGCTGCGATGATAAAAACTACCCAGCCTGCAATGTTATTTGACCATCTGTATATTTTCATAAAACAGGTATTTTTGTAATTAATCTTTGTAATAGCGTTTTTTTACAAGTCGCAAAGGTAAAAAAAAAATATTAACTGACAACAAACAACACAAATATTCCCATAATTCATGGATAACTTTTAATTTTGCTTTTCTTAAATCGACCTGATTGTTGATAAATAATGAAGTATCTGTTTCCCCAATTCCCGCGTATTAAAAGAATCTTCATTACTGTTCTTTATCGGGCAGATGGTAAAATCGTAGATCTGTTGACAGTTTTTTTTGCAACCAACTTTTAAATAGGCATTTGCACTTGCTGCAACATATTCTATTGCAGGAGTTTTCCGGATTGTCATGTCGAATAGAGCATCGTAGTGCATTTTTTTTACTTCCGCTACAATTTTTTCAAGTTTGTTTTTAAAAATTCCGGATATTTCTCTGTGATCAATTATTATATAGGGAGTTTCCGAATAGTCGTATTCGTCTTTTTTATTTTTATAAGCATACGAAATTACTTTTTTGCCCATTCTTTCCAAATGGTCAATGAAAACGTCAACTTCTTCATAATCTTCTGTATCAAGCAATACCAAAATCGTGCGTATTTTTTTCAAATTACGAAAGATTTTCTGCCTGGATTCATTTTTTTTGAGCGTTTTCTTTATCTTGTTTTCAATTAGGAAATTATTCATAAAAATTCAATTACAACATTGATAAAAATTCTTTTTCGTTAATTATTTTAATTCCTGACTTCCGGGCTTTTTCCAGTTTTGCAGGTCCCATATTCTCTCCTGCGAGGACAAAACTCGTGTTTCCTGAGATAGAACTGCTGTTTTTCCCGCCATTTTTTTCTATCATGGCTTTATATTCGTCTCGCGAATGAAGACTGAATGTTCCACTGATGACAAAAGTCTTTCCTTGAAGGATGTTAGTCCTTTCTGCAAGTATTTCTTCCCTTACGGCAAACTGTAAGCCGTGTAGTTGCAAGCGATTGATTAATGCTTGATTAGCTATGTCGGCAAAATATTCGAGAACGCTTTTGGCAATTCTTTCTCCAATTTCTTCTACTGCAATCAATTGTTCATACGTGGCTGCTTTCAGTTGATCGATGTTGTGGAAAGCTCTTGCTAATCGTCCGGCTACTGTTTCGCCTACAAAGCGGATACCTAAGGCATAAAGTACTCGATTATAGGGAATTTGAAGCGATTCTTTTATGCTTTCAACGAAATTGTCGGCGCTTTTTTTACCCCATCGTTCCAGATTTAACAAATCGCTGTGCTTTATATCATACAAATCGGCAACATTTCGAACTAAACCAGCATTGTAGAATTGTTCTACAGTTTCTGCTCCTATATTGATATACATGGCTTTACGACTTACGAAATGTTCTATCATTCCTTTGATTTGAGGTGCGCAATTCGCATGATTAGGACAATAATATGCGGCTTCCGACGGTTCGCGAATCAAGGGCGTGGAACATGCCGGACAAGTCTTGATGAAATTAACCTTTTCGCCGGTCATGGAACGGGCTTCGATGTTCACGCCTGTTATTTTTGGAATGATTTCACCGCCTTTTTCCACATAACACATATCCCCGATATGCAAATCGAATGAATTGATTATGTCTTCGTTATGCAGCGACGCGCGTTTGACGATTGTTCCCGACAGCGAAACCGGCTCAAGATTTGCTACCGGTGTAACTGTTCCCGTTCTACCCACCTGAAAATCAACTGAATTTAAACGTGTTTCAGCCGATTCTGCTTGAAATTTGTATGCTATTGCCCAGCGTGGCGATTTCGACGTCCAGCCTAAATTTAATTGTTGACGCGCCGAATTGATTTTAAGCACAACGCCGTCAGTTGCAACAGGTAAATTCTTACGTTCAGTATCCCAGTAATTTATGAAATCAAAAACTTCTTGCAGCGATTTACATTTCTTTGTAGTGTTGGAAATCTTGAATCCCCAGCTTCGAGCCATTTCAAGGTTTTCATAGTGACCATCATTCGGAAGTCCTTCTCCCAGAATATAATATAAATATGAGTCTAATTTACGGGAAGCTACTGTTGCTGGATTTTGAAGTTTAAGTGTGCCTGACGAAGCGTTTCGCGGATTTGCAAATAAACTTTCGCCCTGCTCCTCTCTTTCTTTATTCAATTGATTGAAACTTGCCCACGGCATTAATATTTCTCCTCTGATTTCAAACAGATCAGGATAGTTTTCTCCATGCAATTTAAGAGGAATACTGCTGATTGTGCGTACATTAGCTGTAACATCGTCACCACGAACTCCATCGCCGCGCGTGATAGCCCTGACAAGTAGACCGTTTTCGTACGTCAAAGAAATTGAAGCGCCATCGTATTTTAATTCGCAAACAAGCTCAAAATCTTCATTCAAGCTTTTTTTAGTGCGGTTGTAGAAATCGGCGACTTCTTCTTCCGAATAGGTATTCGCCAGGGAAAGCATCGGATAGGCGTGTTCTACCTGTACGAAATTTTTGTTAATGTCGCTTCCAACACGCTGAGTAGGAGAGTAGGGGTCGTTGTATTCGGGATATTCAGCTTCTAATCTTTCTAATTCCTTTAATTTTAAATCAAATTCAAAGTCGCTGATAACGGGTTGTGAAAGAACATAATACTGATAATTCCAGTTGTCTATTTCTTTCCTTAACGTTTCTATTTTTATTCTTATTTCTTCCATTTGAAACTTTCAATTAACATTTCTATGTCTTCCTTTATATATTCTGCTACGGGCGCAATTGAATCTTGACTGGATACATTATCAAAGTACAAAGCGCCTCTGAAAAAATGTTTTACGCTATCGGTTAATACAAACTGCACAGGCGAGGCTACATCGCCTTTTATTTCATATACAAGACCATAAACCCTCATTTCAGGATTTGCATAGTTGCGCGTAAGTATAGCGTTAGCTTTTTTCACATGCAAATATGCAAATTTACGACATTCTTCCGAAATTTGCGCAAAATTTTTGCTTGAAATCGGTAGATAGTCGCAATACAGTTGTGCGCCAAGTGAAGGATAAATTAAGTTAAACCATTGTTGGTAAACTGTTTTATTGTCGAATTTAACGTTTGGCGTCCATGTCTTGAAATCTGTTAATTTATCAACTTCAACCTGTGTTGATATATTAAATTCAAATTGGGGACAATCAGAGAATAAACGGTATTTGTGGTCATCAATATGAATATAAAAATATCCTGTTGGCTTGGGTGAATAATCCGGCGAACAAGCCCAAAGGGTAAGAAAAATAAAAAGGGCTATTCTTCTATTCATTGTCGTTTATTGGCGATTGGTCGATGTTGAATTTAATTTTAAGTATTCGTTTTTTATCCATTTCCAGCACCTGGAAGAAATAGTTTTCATATTGAACAATCTCTTTATTTTCAGGAAAATCGCCTTTGATTTCCAAAACCAAACCTGCCAAAGTGTCAACTTCGCCTGTCAGTTTGCAGAATATTTTAGAATCTATACCAGTCGTCCTGAAAAAATCCGTCAGTAATATTTTTGCGTCGAAAATGTAGGAGCCATCGGCAAGGCGGGTGAATTTACAGTCTTCATCATCATATTCATCGTTGATTTCTCCAACAATTTCTTCTAAAATATCTTCCATCGTAACAATGCCCGACGTTCCTCCAAATTCATCGACAACAACTGCCATGTGGATTTTGTTTTTACGAAATTCTTCAAGCAAGTCGTCGATTTTTTTTGTTTCGGGAACAAAAAATGCAGAGCGAATAAGTTTTTGCCAGTGAAAATCGCCCGACTGTTCTAAGTAAGGAAGTAAATCCTTGATATACAAGATGCCGCGAATGTCGTCGCCGCTTTCTGAATAAACAGGGATACGAGAATACGAAACTTCTATAATATAGGAAATTACATCTTTAAATTTGGTTGTAATATCTAAATCGGCTATGTCTAAGCGCGGAGTCATTATTTCTACAGCCGTTTTATTGTAAAGGGAAATAATCCCTTTCAGCATATCTTTTTCTTCCGGCAGTTCTTTGGATGTAAGTTCCAGAGCTTTAGACAATTCGTCAACAGATACGTCTCCGCTTTTCTTTTTCATCATAGTATTCATTGATAATGAAGATTTTACTAATAAAGATGAAAGCGGACGGGTGATTTTCTCCAAACTGCTGAGGAAATGAGCCATCCTCCTTGTGAATTTTAAAGGGTCGTTCTGTGCATAAATTTTAGGAATAATTTCCCCGAAAAGCAGGATTATGAAAGTTAAAAAGATCGTTTCAAATATAAATCCGAATATGGGAACTTTTGCAAAATCAATGAATTGATGAATAGCGTAGGTGGTTGATACTACAATTCCAACGTTGACAAAGTTGTTCCATATTAATAAGGTTGCCAATAATTTGTCGGAACGAAGTAAAAGGAACGCTATTATCTTGTCGGACGAAGATTCGCCATCTTCTATTTCGCTTTTGTTTGCAGGAGTTAGCGAAAAAAATGCTATCTCTGAAGCTGAAGCTAATGCAGAGATGTATAACAGCATGGCAGAACAAATAAAAGCAATAATTGCGCTTGCCGAAACAGGTGAAAATTGAATGCCTGAAAATATATCCGCTTCCAAAATAAATGAAATTTAGTTAAAAATTGAACTAAGGATTGAGAAACCTTGCAAGTTCCTCAATCCTTAATTTTTTAGAATGGCAAATCATCGCTTTCATTCGATTCTAATGGCGGGTTATGCGTTTCCGAAGCCAAAGGCGATTGAGGCGTTGCTTGCGAAGGCTGTAATTGCTGCGGTTGAGGCTGCGCCTGTGACTGATTTGCCTGGCTTGCACCAGGAGGAACAGGAAAAGGCGCACTCGCATTGGGATTGTCCGGTCGGGCGCCAAGCAATTCCATCTGGTCGCCCCAAATTTCAGTTATGTAGCGTTTAACCCCTTGTGCATCATCGTAGTTACGGGTACGTATTTTTCCCTCAACATACAATTTTGTACCCTTGCGGACATATTTTTCAGCAATTTCAGCTAAACCTCTCCATAACACAATGTTGTGCCATTCTGTGCGGTCGGGAACCTGAGTCCCGTTTGCAGCAGTATAGCCTTTCTCTGTTGTAGCTAAAGTAAAATTAGCAACAGCTCCTCCATTGTCAAAATACCTTACGTCAGGGTCTTTGCCCACGTTTCCAATTAAAATAATTTTATTTACTGACATACTATTAAAATTTTAATAAGTTAAGATTTCGCGCCAAAATTAGTAATAAACTGTCATATTTCAAAACAAAATTGCTTAAAATACATATTTAGCATGTTTCGAGCAGCTATAAAAGAACTTATTTCGGAATTAATAACCTTCTTTTCATTGATAATCAATTCTTTCTCTATTTCTTTCGATTGATAGAAATGATTTTTCAGCTGTTCGTTTATGCTTTCATACATCCAATATTTGGCTTGCGAATTTCTTCTGTAATCAAAATAACTGTTTTTCTTTGTGAAATCAATGTACTCATAAATCATATCCCATATTTCGGAGATGCCTTGTTTGTAATATCCTGAATAAGTCATAACTTTGGGAGACCAGCCGGATGCAGGTAAAGGAAACAGATGCAAGGCATTGCGATATTGTGACGCTGCCAGGTTTGCTTTTTCTATGTTGTTTCCATCGGCTTTGTTCACAATAATACCGTCTGCCATCTCCATGATTCCGCGCTTGATTCCCTGCAATTCGTCGCCGGTGCCGGGTAGTTGTATTAAAAGAAAGAAATCAACCATCGAATGTACGGCTGTCTCGGATTGCCCCACACCGACCGTTTCTACAAATACGCTGTCAAAACCGGCTGCTTCACAGAGAATGATGGTCTCGCGGGTTTTGCGGGCAACTCCGCCCAAAGAACCGTCTGATGGCGATGGGCGAATGAAAACACTCGTCTCCCGCGAAAGTTCTTCCATGCGGGTCTTGTCCCCCAATATACTTCCTTTGCTTCTTTCGCTACTGGGATCTATTGCCAATACAGCAAGCTTTTTGTTTCGCTCGCGAATCAGATGCATACCAAATGCGTCGATGGACGTACTTTTCCCCGAACCAGGTACTCCTGTTATTCCTATGCGAACAGATTTCCCCGAATGAGGTAAACACTTCTCAATTACTTCCTGTGCAATCACTTGATGTTCTGCTTTTCGACTTTCCAACAATGTAACCGCCTGACTTAAAACAGTTATGTTACCCTTTAAAATTTGTTCGACATATTCGCCGGAAGAAAGATCTTGCCGTTTTTTCCTCTTGATTAAATAAGGATTGACCACAGGCGGCGAATAAACGCCGTGTTTAACGCTAAGACCTTTATATTGTGGATCGTTTTCGGGATGCTCCTGCATAAAACTAATTTATTATAATTTTCAAAATACAAAGTTAGCATAAAATTTTGGGATTACACACAAACGAATAAAAATACGAACAGTGATGCTATATTTCAAATAAATATCAGGGATTCATTGTGAAAAACTCTTCAAATCCTATTTAGTTTTCCTGTAAATTTCCCTGAATTTTTGTCATGGAAACGAGTTTAGTGGAATATATGCAGCCGATTTCAAATAAACGCTTGAGCAGCGAAGGCTGTATATTTTAGTAAGTATAATCGTGGTTCACCCGTAAAACCCTGTGTTTTGCGAGAAGGCGCGTAGCGCCAGTATCTTTGTAGCCGTGCGCTTACGCACACGGCTACAAAGATGTTGCAGCTACGCTGCTTTTGTTCAGCACGGTTTAAAAGAATTTGCAGAGTTGTTTTACGAAGTAATGCAAGAAAAGTTTTTTAAACGAGACA
>JAIRPX010000280.1 GCA_031256775.1 Dysgonamonadaceae bacterium | reverse complement strand
GACAGGGACCTGAAGAATATATAGAGCCTACTGATTTTGCAGTTTTCGATGAAGAGGTGATAATTTACGACCAGTTCAGATCAGATATGAAATATTATGATTTGGAAGGCAAACTTAAATACCAGAAAAGAACGCCTTTCCTGTTTTTGAATTTTTTCATGTTCGACAGCAATCATTACATATTTCAGATGCCAGGAACAGGTAATGGACATCTCCGAACGATTGCCAACAGTTATGTTTTTGAAAGCGATTCTTCTTTTGTCTTAACCGGTATGGCATTTAGCAGAGATGATGCGAGAATTAATGATATTATATCGAATAATTTTTATTTTTATAACAATAAAGCGTTTTATAACCAGCCTTATAGCGATACAATTTATTCCATTGCGCCTGATCATAAAATTCAGATTGAGTATATAATTGATTTCCATGATAAAAAAATGCCGTCCGACATGCTTTTGAAATCTAATGAAGAGGAATTTTATTCATTGCTTAAGACTGGCAGATATGCCAATTTCACAGGAAATTATGTTTTAACAAAAGATTATTTATATTTTCATTATTCACTTGGAGGATTGCTTCACAGATGTTTTTATTCTAAAAAAACGAAAAAATTAATTACAGGTAATGGCTTTATGAATGATATTAATTTTATTTTCCCTTTAGATATTGTTCTGACAGCAGTTGACAACAATGTGCTGGTTGGCTATATGCAGTCTTATTACATTGGAGAAAATTTTGAAAGAAACACTCGCGAAGAATGGGTAAAACAGCTTGGAGAAAAATACGTTCAAATTGCGGAAAATATAAAAAAAGAGGACAATCCTATAATCTTGTTTTTTAAATTCAAAGAGTTTTAACAGTTTAATCTATATGAAATTTAAATTAATATATATTCCTGTTTCAATATGCCTTATATGTTTTGGATGCGGGAAAAAAAACTCCACAAATAATATATCGGAAGTGTCTTTATCTGAAATATTATCTCAAACAATGTTTATACAGTTGGAATCGGAAGGATGTAAATTGAATTTGGAAGTTAATTATTCCGATAGTCTGAATTTGGATCTGCATAATGTTTTACAACAATTGCCAAAATTGGTTTTTTTTCACTCAGAATTAAACTGTAACAGTTGTGTTGAACAGGATTTTCCTTTATTTAATAAAATACAAAAAACAATAGAAAATAATTTACTTTTTTTTGCATCATACAAAAACAATAGGGATTTGATAATATTTAAAAGAATTAACAACATTCAATCAAACATTTATAATGTATCGTCTGTTGGCTTGCCGGTAGAAGAATTAAATATGCCTTTTTGTTTTGTTATCAATCAGGATTTTAGGGCAGAATCTGTATTTATTCCAATAAAAGAAGACAGTTTGCTTCTAAAACGGTACTTGGAAATAATAGCAAACAAATATTTTAAAAAATGAAAATAATATATAAAATAAAGAGATGAGTGCTTGAATAATCAAAAAAAATGCTAACTTTGCAAAGTTTTTGAAATATGATGTTTTATAAAATTTTTAAACAGACAAATAGCCTATGAAAAATCTTTGGTTCTATTGCATTTGTTTCTTTTTCCTTTTGTCCTGTTCTCCTAAAAAAGAGAAAACAGACGAAGAAAATGCATCGACCGTCTTGCCCGACAATGTCGGCGAGGTACAAGTTATGCGGTTGGATTATACGGATTTCAATTATGAACTGATCTCCAACGGAACAATATCCGCGACGAGGAGGGCAGATCTCCGCTTCCAAAGCGCCGAAAATATCGCCCGCATCTACGTAAAAAACGGCGACAGAGTTACTCAGGGACAAAAAATCGCAGAATTGGATCAATTCAAACTGAAAAGCAGCCTGATACAGTCGAAAGATGCTTTTGAACGATCCAAATTAGACTTGCAGGACGTGCTGATAGGGCAGGGATATTCTTTGAAAGACAGCGTGAACATTCCTGAAGACGTCATGAAAATTGCACGGGTGAAAAGCAACTACGATCAAAGCCTGATCAGTTACCAGGTTGCGGAGTACAACCTGAAAAATGCAACTTTATACGCTCCTTTCGGCGGCGTGGTCGCCAACCTCTTTTCCAAAGAATACAATCAACCTTCAGGCTCAGAGCCTTTTTGCACAATCATTGATAACCAGCGTCCGGAAGTGGTATTCATGATCCTGGAAAACGAACTGGCATTGATTAAAACGGGTGATAAAACGCTGGTGACGCCTTTTTCCCTCAACGGTTACACTACGGAAGGTCAGGTGACGGAAATCAATCCTTCCGTAGATAAAAACGGGATGGTGCGGATCAAAGCCTCAGTGAATAACCAATCGGGAAACCTGTACGACGGTATGAATGTCAAAGTCCGCGTACAACGCATTCTCGGCAAACAATTAGTCATTCCCAAAACAGCACTTGTTTTGCGCACAAACAAAAAGGTAGTATTCACCCTCAAAGAAGGCAAAGCCATCTGGAACTATGTCCAAACAGCTCAGGAAAATTCGGAAAGCTATGTCGTTACCGAAGGCTTAACGCCGGGAGACAGCGTGATTTATGAGGGGAATGTGCATTTGGCGCACGGAACGCCGGTGGAAATAAAAGAATTAAGAATCAGGAATTAGGAATTTTATGAAAGAGAATAATATTGTGATTGAGAAAACGTATGCTTTTGCAATACTGATAGTGAATTGCTACAAATATTTATATGGTGAAAAAAAAGCCATCGCTTACAAAGAAGCAAGAGAAACCAACTATTGGCTTCGGATTTTAAGGGACAGTGAACTTTTAGATAAAAAAATATCCGAATCTTTACTGACAGGCAACGAAGAAATTCTCAAACGGGAGTATCCTCAAAACCATGAAATCCAAAATTCCTAATTCTTAATTTCTAATTATTTTATGATCAAATTCCTACTTTCCCGTCCCATCTCCGTCTTAATGACGTTCACGGCATTATTCATACTCGGTATTATCACTTACCTGAATATTCCGGTATCTTTGTTGCCCGATATTGCTATTCCTGAAATTACGGTGCAGGTATCCGGACAAAATGTTTCTGCCAGGGAATTGGAAAATACGGTGGTATCCCCTGTCCGGCAACAAATGTTACAGATATCCAAACTAAGGGATATTAAAACGGAGACCCGCGACGGCAGCGCCATTATCCGCCTGAGTTTTGAATATGGAATCAATACCGATTTGGCGTTCATCGAAGTCAACGAGAAAGTGGACGCAGCCATGAATTACCTGCCCCGCGAAACCGAACGTCCGCGAGTAATCAAAGCCAGTGTCACCGATATTCCGGTGCAATACCTGATGCTGACATTGCAGGATAGCCAGGATCGGACAGACGACCGGACGCGCTTCATGGAACTCAGCGAATTTGCGGAAACAGTCATCAAACGCAGGATAGAACAATTGCCGGAGGTAGCTATGGTTGATATTTCCGGAATGATGAAAAAACAGGTGGCAATCGTGCCGGACAAAAACTTACTCGAAACATCGGGTATCACCCTGTCGGATCTGGAATGGACATTGAATAACAACAACGTGGAACCCGGAAGCATGACCGTGCGCGACGGGTACTATGAATACAACATTCGGTTCTCCGCCGTACTGCGCACCATCGACGACATCAAAAATATCTATATACGTAAAAACGACAGGATCTATCAGCTGAAAGACCTGGCGCGGGTGGAAATGCTCGCCGAAAAAGAAACCGGATCCGTTTTGTATAACGGAAAACGGGCGGTCGCACTTGCCATCATCAAACAGTCGGAAGAGAATATGGATAACTTGCAACAGGCGTTGAACCGGTCAACAGATCATTTCCGGAAAGATTACCCGGACATAGAATTTTCCGTTTCGCAAAACCAAACCGAATTACTGGATTATTCCATATCAAACCTGAAACAAAACCTGTTGCTGGCTTTCCTGTTTGTCTGCCTGATATCAGTTTTCTTTATGAAGGATCTGAAATCGCCGTTAGTCATCGGTTCCGTTATGTTTATTTCATTGGTAATCACCCTGTTGTTATTTTATGTATTCCATGTATCGCTGAACGTAGTATCTCTCACCGGACTGATCCTGGCATTGGGAATGATGATCGATAATTCGATTATCGTCACCGATAACATCGGTCAATACCGGGGCATGGGCTATTCTGTCGAAGAATCGTGTGTACGGGGAACCAACGAAGTAATCACCCCGATGCTGAGTTCTTCACTGACAACCATTTCTGTATTTTTTCCCCTGATTTTCCTGAGCGGCATCGCCGGCGCTATCTTTTTCGACCAGGCGTTTTCCGTGACGGCGGGATTATTCGTTTCCTATCTGACGGGCATCATCCTGCTTCCGGTATTGTGCAAGCTGGTATATCCGCTCCAAGCACCCGGACTGCTCCGGAAAAGAATTCGAAGAAAGGAAACAGGCGTTAATGTCTCCCGACCGTCTGTCATCGAAAGAGCGTATGACGCAGGCAGCGAGTGGTTTTTTTCACATAAATTGCTCACTACAATTATCATCATCGCTATTTTCCCCTTATGTTTTTGGTTGTTCATGGTAATACCGAAAGAAAAAATGCCGAAGATCAACCAGTCGGAAGTAATGGCGTACATCGAATGGAACGAAAATATTAATATGGAAGAAAATGAAAAAAGATGCAGGGAATTATGCGCCGCTATCCAACCTTATACGGTAGAAAGTTCCGTTTGGGTAGCGCAACAGCAATTTCTCCTGAACAGGGAAAGGTCGCAAACTTCCACAGAAGCGGAAATATACCTGAAAACGACTTCTTCGAAAGATATTCCGGCGCTCCGGGAACAAATCAATAGCTATTTGTCGGAGCATTTTCCGCAAGCACTGGTCTCATTCGCTCCCATTGGAACGGTTTTTGAAAAAATATTCTCCACCGGAGAGCCGGATTTGGTAGCGGAATATTATACAAAAAATAAAACAACAGCTCCGGATGCACAAACCATCCGGCAATTAGAAAACAACATAAAAGAAAAAACCGGAGAAAAACCGGTGGGGGTATCTTTCCAGGAACAGTTGAATATCAGTATCGACAGAGAAAAACTTTTACTGTATAAAATGTCTTACGACGAGGTTTACCGGGCTTTGAAAACGGCTTTCAAAGATAACCGTTTTGCCACTCTGCGCTCATACCAGCAATATTTACCGATTGTACTGGGAGCTGAAGAAAAGACCGTGAACGAGATCATCGAAAGCGCCTTAGTAAATGGTGCGAGCGGAAAAATACCTTTGAGCACATTCGTCTCCGTCACGCCTTCCGAAGACCTCAAAACCATTGTCGCCGGAAAATCGGGAGAATACATTCCCCTGGAATTTTATCATGTGAAATCGCCGGAAAGGATCATGCAAACCGCCAAAGAAGAAGCTTCCCTGAATACGGATTGGGAAGCCGGTTTTTCAGGTTCTTTCTTTTCAAACAAAAAAATGATCAACGAACTGACCGTCATCCTGCTGATCTCCGTTTTACTGATGTATTTCATATTGGCTGCCCAGTTTGAAAACCTGTTGCAACCTTTGATTGTGTTACTCGAAATACCGATAGACATTTGTGCGTCTCTGGCTTTATTATTAGTATTGGGACATACGTTGAACCTGATGTCGGCAATCGGGCTGGTTGTCGCCTGCGGTATCATCATCAACGATTCTATCCTGAAAATGGATATGATGAACCAGTTACGCGCCGCCGGAAAGTCCTTGATGGAAGCGATTCATGAAGCGGGACGACGACGCCTGAAAGCAATCGTGATGACCAGTTTGACCTCTATCGTCTGCATGGCGCCGCTGTTCTTCAGCAACGACTTGGGGTCAGAGTTGGAACGCCCCTTAGCATTGGGAATCATCGGAGGGATGGTCATCGGTACGCCGGTGAGTTTGTTTGTGGTGCCGTTGTTGTATTGGAGGGTTTATAGAATTAAGAATTAGGAATTAGGAATGGGATATTATGGATAAGAGAAAGATTATTGGGATATTGGTTTGCTGGTTTGCCGGAGCGTTGTTGTGTCCAGTTTTTGCACAGAAACGGATGACGCTTCAGGAAACTATCGAGTTGGCGACGGACAGTTCGTTGCAGGCATTCAGTTCAAAAAATTTATATTTATCAAGTTACTGGGAATACCGTTCGTTCAGGGCAGCGCGCTTACCGTCTTTGAATCTGGAGATGACCCCGATACGTTACAACCGTGATTTTGTCCGTCGATATGACTCGGAGGCAAATATCGACATATACCGGCAACAACAATCGTTATATTCTTTTGGTAATTTGTCTATCAAGCAAAACTTGGATTTAACGGGAGGAACCTTTTTTATTGATTCGGAATTAGGATATATGAAAAATTTCGGCGAAAATACTTATTCACAATTTTCTTCCGTGCCGATCAGGATCGGATATTCGCAAAGCCTGTTCGGTTTTAACAGCTTCAAATGGGAAAAGAAAATAGAACCGTTGAAATACGAAAAAGCGAAAAAAAAGCTGTTATACAACTTAGAAAGCATTGCGGAACAGTCCACGCAATATTTCTTCAACTTGGCAATGGCTCAATCCAAGTATGATATAGCGAAAGAAAATGTGCTTTCGAGCGATACGCTATTGCATATCGGCATGGAAAGGCAAAAGATCGCCTCTATTTCCCAAGCTGATTTACTCACATTGGAATTGGATTTGGTAAATGCCCGTAACACATTGAAAAATGCGGAGATAGACCTGAAACGGGCGATGTTCGGTTTTGTTTCTTTCCTCAACTTGGACAAAACTACCGTCATCGAACTGGATTTACCGGAACGTCCTCAACATCCGGTCATCGACGCAGATCTGGCGTTGCAGCAGGCAAAAGAAAACCATCCTGATTTTTTAGCGTATAAACAACAAATATTGGAAGCCGAAAGGGAAGTGGAACGCACCCAAAGGAGTTCCAACTTCGACGCCAGCGTTTCCGCCAGTATCGGCTTCAACCAGGTGGCTTCCGATTTCTCCGGAGTATATAAAAATCCTTTGGAACAGGATGTCGTATCAATAGGAATAAAAATTCCATTGGTTGACTGGGGAGAACGGAAAGGACGCGCCAACATGGCTAAGAATAACCTGAATGTTACCAAAATATCCGTGCAACAAAACGAATTAAGTCTGGAAGAAGATGTGCTGATGACCGTCAACGATTTCAATGTGCAACAAGACCTGATCAGAAGCGCGGAAGAAGCGCTACGCCTGGCGAACACCGCCTACGAAGCCACCAAACAACGATTCGTTATCGGTAAAGCCGACATCAGCAGCCTGACACTGGCATTGAACCGGCAAAAAGATGCGCAGAACAACTACATCTCCGCATTGCGAAACTACTGGATGAGCTATTACAAAATAAGAAAAATGACGCTGTATGATTTCGAAAGGAGAGAACCCCTTTCCCTCCCATTCGACAGAATCCCTAATTTCTAATTCCTAATTAAATGAAGCCTTTCCCCGTCATATTACTGTTCATCTGCTGCTTAATCACAGGACTTTTTTTCATTCCCCTGCTGCCAGTGAAATTGAATCCGTCCCGTGATTTGCCGCAAGTAAACGTTTCGTTCAATATGTGGGGACAATCAGCCCGGATTGTAGAAATGGAAGTTACCTCAAAATTAGAATCCATGTTGAGCAGGATCAAGGGAGTTGAACGCATAGATTCTCATTCCGGCAACGGCTGGGGAAGTGTGAACATCCGCCTGAACAAATATACGGATCCGACCCTTGCCCGATTTGAAATATCCACCGTGATACGGCAGACCTTTCCGTCTTTGCCCGAAGGAGTGAGCTATCCGTATATATCCATGTCGGGAACCAATGAAGAAAGCAGACGACCTTTTATCAGCTATACCGTTAATGCGCCTTCTTCTCCGGTGTTGATCATGCAGTTTGCAGAAGAACACATTAAACCGGAACTGTCGAAAATAGAGGGAATCGACCGGATAGACATCAGCGGCGCGACTCCCATGATTTGGAAACTGGAATATGATTACATACAGTTAAGAAACCTGCATATCAGCGTCGATGATATAAAAAAAGCCATCCAGTCGTATATAAGCAAAGAATTTCTGGGAATCGCCAAAATGCAAAAACAACAGGGAGAAGAAGACTGGATTCGCCTGACTTTGACGCCGGATGGAGTTGCTAAGGATTTTGACGCCTCGCTCATACAGGTCGTCAATATGGAAGGCAAAATCGTTCATCTGAATCAATTAGTAACCGTAAGCAAAGTAGAAGAAGAACCTTCCGGTTATTACCGCATCAACGGTTTAAATTCCATTTATTTATCCGTAACCGCCAAGGACAACGCCAACCAGTTGAAAGTGAGCGGACAAATTCAACAGGCGCTGGAAGATATGCAAAGCGTTTTTCCAGCAGGATACGAGCTGCATTTGAGTTATGACGCCAGTCAGTATATCCGGGAAGAATTGGAGAAAATTTATTTCCGTTCCGGGCTTACGCTTCTCATATTGCTGTGTTTTGTATTATTGATATACCGGAATCTGAAATATTTGTTGCTGATTACTTTTAGCATGGCGGTGAATCTCTCAATCGCCATGATCCTGTATTATTTTTTCAAGGTCGAAATGCAACTGTATTCCTTAGCCGGTATCACCATTTCATTGACATTGATTATAGACAATACGATTGTCATGTCCGACCAAATCATCAGGCAGGGAAACAAAAAAGCGTTCCTCGCCATATTGACGGCTACCCTGACCACCATCGCTTCATTAGTCATTATTTTCTTTATGAATGAAGATGTCCGCTTGAATTTACAGGATTTTGCGGTGGTGCTGATCATCAACCTGTCGGTATCTCTTGTCGTCGCACTGTTCTTGATTCCGGCGCTGATAGAAAAAATGAAAATCGGTACAAACCGGAAAAAGAAAAAGACGGGGAAAAGGAGATTTTTTGTCCGGCGAAAACGCTTGCCGGTTTATTTCAACCGATGTTACGCCGCGCTCATTTTCTTTTTCTCCGGTAAAAAGAAATGGATCATTCCTTTACTCATACTGGCTTTCGGCTTACCGGTATTTTTATTGCCGGAAAAAATAGAAGAAAAAGAAAATAAGATCGAGGAAAAAGAAGACGCACAGGAAAGTTTCAATTGGGCTAAGCTGTATAACAGCACGTTAGGTTCTGCCTTTTACAAGGAAAAAATCAAACCCGTTTCCGATATTGCTTTGGGAGGAACGCTCAGGCTGTTTGCGCAAAAAGTATCGGAGGGATCCTATTATGCTAACAGAGACGAAACATCGTTGTTCGTCACGGCTTCTTTGCCCAACGGCTCAACGTTAGAACAAATGAATTTTCTTGTCAAAAAGATGGAAGATTACATCAGGCAATATCCGGAAGTCAGGCAGTTCCAAACCAATATACAGAACGGAAGACGCGCCGGTATCAACATTTATTTCACCAAAAAACACCAGAAAAGCGGCTTCCCGTATTTGCTTCAATCGAAATTAATCTCCAAAGCATTAGAGTTGGGAGGAGGCAGTTGGGCGGTCTATGGTCTGGGAGACGGATTCAACAACGATGTGAGGGAGCAAGCCGGCTCATACCGTGTGAAAATGCTGGGATATAACTACGACGACCTGTATGCCCTCGCCGAATCGTTCAGGGATACTTTGCGGCAACACAGGCGCATCAAAGAAGTTACCATCGACTCTGAATTTAGCTGGTACAAAAATGATTACCAGGAATTTGCCTTTACTTTGGACAAAGAAAAAATAACGCAGAAAAATATCTTTCCTCAGCAGTTGTACGCCTCCCTGAACCCGATGTTCGGAAGAAATATCCATGCCGGAAACTGGAATGATGGAGAACACGAGGATCCTGTCAGGTTATTTTCTAAGCAATCTACTGAAATGGATATCTGGAATTTGAGGAATTTCCCCGATAAAATCGGAGAACGGGAATATAAGCTCTCCGAAATTGCAAGTATAGAAAAAGCCCAGATGCCGCAGAACGTGGCAAAAGAAAACCAACAATACCGCTTATGTTTGCAATATGAATATATCGGAGCCTGGCAACAAGGCAATAAAGTATTGGAAAAACATATCGAAACATTCAACAAAGCCGCTCCTTTAGGATATTTCATCCAGAAAGAAGAATATTCCTGGAACCAGGACAAAGATAAAGGGAAACAATACCTGCTCCTTTTTCTGATCGTCGTTATCATATTTTTTATGACAAGCATCCTGTTTAACTCCTTGAAACAACCTTTGGTCGTGATATTTATCATTCCTATCTCATTCATCGGTCTTTTCCTCACTTTCTACTGGTTTAAACTGAAATTCGATCAGGGAGGGTTCGCCGCCTTTGTCCTGCTTACAGGACTGACGGTCAATGCAAGTATTTACATCCTGAACGAGTACAATAACATCCTTCACCGAAGAAAAACAAGCAAAATACGCGCTTACCTCAAAGCCTGGAATGCCAAAATAATTCCGGTTTTTCTTACCGTTATATCCACGATACTGGGATTTATCCCGTTCATGGTTGGATTCGATAAAGAAGCTTTCTGGTTTCCGCTGGCAGCTGGAACGATAGGAGGGTTGGCAATGTCGCTTGCCGGAATATTTCTTTTTTTGCCGGTATTTTTGGGGATAAAAAAGGACAATTTTATTGGCAATAAACTGAATAGATAAATATTTTCACTATATTTGCACACTAATAAGTTATCATTTATGAAAATTGCTTTTCACGGCGCAGCCCGGACTGTTACCGGCAGTAAACATTTAATTACCTTGAATACAGGCAAAAAGATTCTTTTAGATTGCGGTATGTTTCAGGGAATGGGTAAAGAAACTGAGGATTTGAACCATCATTGGGGCTTTAATCCTTCAGAAATAAGTTATGTATTCCTTTCCCACGCACATGTGGATCATTCAGGATTGTTGCCTAAATTAGTTAAAGACGGCTTTAATGGGTGTATCTATGCCACGCCCGCAACAATAGACATAACTAAAACGCTGTTGCTTGATTCAGCGCATATTCAAAAGCAGGATATTCATTTTATAAACAAAAAACGAAGCGAGGAAGGACGCTCGCTGCTTAAACCGATTTATACGGAAGAAGATGTTTTGCAAACATTCGACCGTTTCAAGCCGATTCATTATCATCAAGCTATTCAGGTGGATAGCGATATTCAGGCGCAGTTTTTCGACGGCGGACATATTGTTGGCAGCGCTACCGTTTTCCTGGTACTGACAGAAAACGGTAAGTCAACAACAATTGCTTTCAGCGGTGATGTTGGACGCTATGGCGACCCGATTCTACATTCTCCGCAACCTTTCCCGCAAGCCGATTATATCATCATCGAATCTACTTACGGCGACAGGCTTCACGACAGGATAGAAACATACGCCAATGATTTATTGAAAAATATTGAGGAAACATGCCTGAAGAAAAAAGGTAAACTGATTATTCCAGCTTTCAGCGTAGGGCGCACTCAGGAACTGCTTTATGCCTTAAACGATCTGGAAATAGAAGGACAGCTTCCCCAGCTTCAGTATTATGTGGACAGTCCCATGTCGGTGAAAGTGACGGAAATAGTCAAACGGCATCCGGAATGTTTTAACCGCTCTATTCAGAAACTGTTTAAAGTTGATTCCGATCCATTTCACTTCAAGGGACTTAAATATATCACAAGTAAACCCGAATCACAGGCGCTTAATACCGATCATAAGCCTGCGGTTATTATTTCCGCTTCCGGAATGGCTGAGGCTGGAAGGGTTAAGCATCACATTGCCAACAATATAGAAAACTGGCGCAACACGATTATGATTATCGGTTACTGCGAACCTGATTCACTGGGTGCGCGATTGAAACAGCATCCCGAAACAGTTAGAATATTCGGTAGCCAGTATAATGTGAAAGCAGATATTGTCAGCCTCAATTCCATGAGCGCTCATGCCGATTATAACGATTTGTGT
The DNA here is from genome assembly GCA_031256775.1 of Dysgonamonadaceae bacterium. Taxonomy (GTDB): domain Bacteria; phylum Bacteroidota; class Bacteroidia; order Bacteroidales; family Azobacteroidaceae; genus Azobacteroides. The sequence goes on along the minus strand of JAIRPX010000280.1, from coordinate 6,305 downwards.
CAATACCTTGCTTGCCAGGATTCGCAGGAAGTTAAACGTGTTTTTATCGTGCATGGAGAACCCAACGTGCAAGTTGAATTTAAAAGACGCCTGATGAAAAAAGGATTCCTTGATATTGAAATTCCCGAATTGCACCAGGAATTTGGAATATAGGCAATATCAATACAAAAACAAGCCTGAAATTGCAGCCAGCACAATCATCAGTATAGGATGAATTTTAGCATATTTGGTTAATACAAAAGAAATTGCAAAAATAATGAAGCTTTTGTAATCTCCGAAATTTTCATTATTTATCAAAAGCAGGGCTGCTGAGGCAATCAATCCGGCAGTAATTAGCCTCAATCCTGCGAAAGCGCTGTTAATATACGAATTAGCCCTGAATTTATGCCAGGTTTTTGCAATCAGTAAAACGAGAATAAACGAAGGCAGGCAAACGGCAACAGTTGCAACAACAGAGCCTGCAATATGGTTTCCGCTCGCGATATAACCGATATAGGTTGCCGAATTTATTCCTATCGGACCGGGCGTCATTTGCGAAACAGCCACAATATCAGCAAATTCGGAACTGGAAAGCCAGGCATGTTTAACAACCACTTCGCTTTGAATCAGCGACAGCATTGCGTATCCTCCTCCGAATCCAAACAGTCCGATCTTAAAGTATGTCACAAACAATTGCCAGTAAATCATGCTTATTCTTCAACTTTTTCCTGATAATATTTCCAGCGTTCCATAACTGCCTTTACGTATGCAATTGATTCTGTTCCCCTGAAATAGCCTGATTTACAAACAGGATCGTTATAATATTCAGGCAATTTTTTCAATTTCAGACATTCCAAAACATTATCTTCCCAAACATGAGGATCTTTCCCGTATTTTTCAGCCAGCGCCTGAGCATCAGTAACATGCCCCAGCCCGCCATTGTAAGAAGCCAGGATAAATTTTATTCTTTCTTCTTCATTTTCAATGGATGAAAAATGTTTGTTCAATCGTTTTATCAATTTTGTTGCCGTTTCTACGCTTGATTCAGGATCTATCAATCGGTCGAGTTCCATATTAAAAGTTTCAGCCGTTTTAGGCATAATACCCATCAAACCTGTTGCGCCTGCCCATGAAACTTTATCAACATAAAATTTTGATTCCTGATAAGCGATAGAAGCCAGCAATCGCCAGTCCCATGGAATTTTAGGTGCGTATTGTTTGAAATATTTATCGTGAACCGATATTGCCTTATTGCTGATTATTGGAGCCGGAGCATCGCCGGGCAGCTTGCTCATTTCGAAATAGCGTTTGATAATAGCCCTATATTTTGTTGTATTTGAATTGTTTTTAAACCATTCGTTGACATTTTCCGCTAATTTGGGCGATCTTTTGTCAACCATCCATGACGATCGTTGCGGATGGCTTATTTTCAAGGCAATATTTATATTGGAATAATAAGTTTTATTGAGTTTTGCCAGATCCAAATCGCTGACGGTGTATGGAATTTCCCCGTTTGCAACCATTTCGATTAAATCTTCTACCGAAACCGTATCCTTATCAATACTGTGGATATTTATTCCTCCTCCCGATTCGTTGTTAAGGTTTAGCAGGCGGCTGTAGTATTTTGTATCGTGAATGACCCATATATTTTTTCCGATTAAATCGGGTATGTCATTCAGGAGAGTATCGCCCTTGTTTGAACGCTGCACCAGAACCTGCTCATTAATACTTTCTTCGCCGCAATAAAGGAATTTTTCCTTACCTTCGTTTGTAACGGGAAAATTGCAGGCAATTATATCGCCCTTCCCCGTTTCCAGCATTTCACGGAGTTCTGTTTCATTATTGGCGATGATAATTTTCAGGCGCAGATTGTTGGCGTCGGCAAAATTTTTGATGAGTTCGTATTGATAACCCATTTCTGCACCTTTATAGATGAAATACGACATGGATCCAGACAGAGTAAGAGCCTTGATTTCTCCGCTTTCCATGATTTCATAAAAATCCCTTCCCGACAAAGAATTATTTGTTTTGGATTTGCAGCAAGTCGAAATCCACATTACCAGTGTTGTCAGGAAATATATATATTTTTTACATATCATACAATATTTGGTCCATAATATAAGGAATATCCTCTTTTTTAATTCCGGCATGGACGATGTCCGGAATATCATTTCTAAATGATTTCATAAATTTTTCTACGGAATTATTGGGGCATTTCAGCGACAGTCCGTATAAACGGATTGCTTCCTCATAGTTGCCTGTAGCCAGCTGCGTGTGTCCTGCATTCAGATAATCTGTTGAATCGGGATTTTCCTCTATGATTTTTTTATAATAATCTTCAGCTTGCCTGAATTTTCCATTAAGGAAAGAACACCATGCAATAGGGCGCATGGTTTTTTGCTTGTTTTCGTCTAAATATTCAACTTTAAAATAATATTTCAACGCTTCACTGTAATTTTTTAATTCCAGATAGCAATGACCGATATTCAACTGTAGCGACAGATTGTTTGGATTTAGCTGTTCGGCTTTTTTATAATACGCAAGAGCGTTCTCAGGTTGTTTCAGCAAGCGATAGCAGGCGGCAAGTTTTTTAATAATCCAGGGGTCGTTTGCATTTAAGAGTTCGGCTTTCAAGTAGGCGTCTAAAGCATTTTTTATGTCGCCTTGCATTTGCATACAGTAGCCTTTTTTCTGATACAGAGCGTTATTGCCAGGTTCTTCCGTTATAAGCAGGTCATAAATATCGGCGGCTTCTTTAAAATAATTTTTATTAAAATAAAATTCGCATATAACCGACAGATTTTCTTTATCCCTGATAAGATTGAATATAGAAGGTATGCGGTAATATTCCGGTTCAGGCTCGAAAATATCTTTGAAATCTTTTTTCTTCGGATGCGCTTTGAAGAAACGATATAAATCCTGTATGTATTGCCTGGTAATCGCATTAATTTTCTTTGCCGTATCCAATTTTAATTCTAAATCAAATACTTTTTTTTCATATTCTATTTCAGTTGAGAACTGTCTCAAAGTCATTTTACGGTATTTTTCCGGCATGTTATAAAAACTCAGGAGTAAGGAATATTTATCTGAATTACAAATCATTGTTGATTCTGATAAGATTTTTGCCAAATTTACCATCTCTTTGTCTTCCATAAAGTCAGAACGGAAATGAAAAGGTATAAACCAGTTACCCAGGATGTTAAAGAAGTTATAGCTTTTAAGGTGAATAAATGATGAATACATAACATCGGCGCCTTCCAAATGCAATTCTGAAATTTCCTGCCATTTCTTGTCTATTTCAGATTTTTTAACACAATCTATCCATTCAGGATTCTTGTCTTCCATCCCTGCTTCGTTAGATGAATCGTCCGACAAAATATTTGTATTTAATTTTGATGTTATTTTTAACATTTCGGGAAAAATTTCGTCTGTCATTTTACGAGTTATTTTTTCTGTTTCCCGACAAAAAATAAACTGTATGAGGATTTGGCAAATATTTTTAATAAATTCTTTATCTTCAGCCAAATTATTAAGGCGATTAAGAATTGAGGGGTATAAATGAAGCCTGTTATTGTATTTGTGGAGGAAAAGTATGATACCGGTCAGTGACCGTAATTTTATTTCTTCGTTTATGTTTTCCGCCGATTCGAATAAAAGCAGGGCTTTCTGTTCATCGAAAGTTTCCAGCAGATTTATGGTTAAACCTGTGATAATCAAGCATTGCAAAACAACTGGATAGTCCTTGTTTTTCAATATTTCCGACCATGTTTTTCTATTGTCATTGTTCCAGTGGGCGCTTAATAATGTAATATCAAAAATTTTATTTATTATATATTCTTTGAATTTTAAATCTTCCTTTTTTTCGTTTTCTTCTTCAATGAAATTTAAAAGCTTGATTCTGTCAACCTCTTTATTCAACTGATCAATCATGATTTCAATTGCTTCTGAATGAGCCATTAACTGTTCTTGTTTCAGTTCATAGAAATAAGAAAACGTGCTATTTTGTTTCAGGTCAAATTCAAATATGTCGGATAGGTGATATATTGAACGGCGCAAATCGTTGAGTACATGTTCGCGTTCGGGATCTGCGATGCCATTTGATATATAAGCTAACATTTGCTTGTAAGTATCTTCCAAATCATTCAGTTTCTCTTTTACCTGCCAATTTGGGTGTTTGGTAAGAGTTTCAGCCAGAATATCGAAAGTTTCTTTCAACCTTTTTTCTTCCAGATATTTGGCTATTTTTTCAAAAGTATCTGATATTTCCTGTTTTGTCATAACTTAAAGACTAAAAAACTTAATGATTTATATTTTAACATATAAAAAACAGGGAAGAAGCGCAGAATTTTCGCTTCCGTGCTTCTTACCCGCCGATAATAAATGTTTTGTCGTTGTGTTGAACGTTGTGCGACATTTACTTTTTAATTTGTTAAAATAAAGATAAAACATTATCAAGTTTTTCAATTTATTTTTTCATTTTCTCCATCAGCAGAGTTTCAATTTCATCTGCTAATTCGGGGTTATCGCGCAGACATTCTTTTGCAGCATCGCGTCCTTGCCCTAATTTAGTATCATTGTAGCTATACCAGCTTCCGCTTTTTTTGATGATTTCTGTTTCTGCTCCCAAATCGACTAATTCGCCTATTTTGGAAATTCCTTCGCCAAACATGATGTCAAATTCAGCTTTTCGAAAAGGGGGAGCAACTTTGTTTTTTACTACTTTAACTTTTGTTTGATTTCCTTTCACATCCTCGCCATCCTTTATTGGAGCGCCCTTGCGGATATCCAAACGTACAGAAGCATAGAATTTCAGGGCGTTACCGCCTGTGGTTGTTTCCGGATTTCCAAACGTCATACCGATTTTTTCGCGCAACTGATTGATAAATATACATGTTGTATTTGTTTTACTGATAGTTGCAGTAAGTTTTCTCAAAGCTTGCGACATCAGTCGGGCTTGCAAACCCATCTTTGATTCGCCCATTTCGCCTTCCAGTTCTGCTTTGGGCGTTAAGGCAGCAACAGAGTCGATAACAACAATATCAACTGCCGAAGAACGAATTAATTGTTCTGCTATTTCCAAAGCCTGTTCGCCTGAATCGGGTTGGGAAATCCAAAGATTTTCAACGTCAACGCCTAATTTTTCTGCATAAAAACGGTCGAAAGCATGTTCGGCGTCAATGATAGCAGCTATACCGCCTGCCTTTTGCGCTTCTGCGATTGCATGGATAGCAAGGGTTGTTTTTCCCGACGATTCAGGACCGTATATTTCGATGACGCGCCCTCTTGGATAGCCACCTACGCCCAGAGCGGCGTTGAGGGAAACAGAGCCTGTTGAAATAACGGCTATTTCTTCCACTGCATTATCGCCCATCTTCATGATAGAGCCTTTTCCAAAGGTTTTTTCGATTTTATCGGTTGCCGCTCTTAACGCTTTTAATTTTTCAACATTAGGATTTGTTGATTCTTTTTCTTTTGATTCAGTACTTTTTACTTTTTCACTCATAATTATATTATTTTTATTAAATGGGTTTTCTACATTTCTATATCTTCATTCAGAATCTCGTTCCATGGTAAGCCTTGTTTATTAAGCTGTTCCATAAACGGATCGGGGTCAAATTCTTCTACATTGAAAACGCCAGGTTTTTTCCAGAGACCTTTTGCAAACATCTGTGCGCCAATCACTGCCGGAACTCCCGTTGTATAGCTAACTCCCTGTGCACCTGTTTCTTTATAGGCTTCCTGGTGCAAGCAGTTGTTATAAATATAATATGTCAGTTCTTTTCCTTCTTTATCTAAACCTTTGATTCGGCAACCGATGCTTGTTTCGCCGGTATAGTTTTCTCCAAGTTTGCCTGGATCGGGTAAAACAGCTTTAAGGAACTGAATAGGTATAATTTCTACTCCGTTGTAGATAACAGGATCAATGCGAGCCATACCAATATTTTGAATCACACGCAAATGTGTTAAGTATTCCTGTCCGAAAGTCATCCAAAAGCGCGCCCGTTTCAGGGTAGGGAAGTTCTTTACCAGAGATTCAAGTTCTTCATGATAAATCACATACGATTCTTTTGGTCCAATATTTGGATAAGTCAGCGGTTTATGTATTTCATGTGGCTGAGTTATAACCCATTGTCCATTTTCCCAATATTTACCTTTTTGTGTAACTTCCCTGATATTTATTTCCGGATTGAAATTTGTGGCAAAAGCTTTTCCATGATCGCCTGCGTTACAGTCCACTATATCAAGGTATTCCATACGGCTGAAATGATGTTTTGCTGCATAAGCTGTAAAGATACTCGTAACTCCGGGGTCGAATCCACAGCCCA
>JAIRPX010000124.1 GCA_031256775.1 Dysgonamonadaceae bacterium | reverse complement strand
GGATTCATCACAAAATCCCTGCTAACTTGAATGTTGCGAAACTGCTCAACCGTAAGGTTACGATTTTTGAGATAATCGGCAACCGCCTTCTGTCCACCAGACGACATCCAGTAATTGTCAAATTCTTTCATGTCTAAAAATGAAAGAGTTGAAAACGGATTATACATTTTATGAACGCCGTCGAAACAGAAGCCGTTGTAGTAATAGCGCATCCGTTCAGTGGCTTCTTCCACTGTAAAGTTGTGATACTTGGCAACTTGCTCTATCTGTAAGGGAAAATACCGCAAAATTTCCTCTTCCGTAAGTCCGCACATTTTGCCATAGCGTGTATCCATGGATATGTCTTTAAGATTGTTCAGTGTAGAAAAAACGCCAAGTTTTGTAAACTTTGAAATCCCCGTCAGGAAAACAAAGCGGATATATTCTTCATTTGCCTTGACCTGAATGTAAAAACTGCGGCAGATATTACGGACTTTTTCCGCCATTTCGTGGTCTAAATAGAAATCGGAATATGGCTTGTCGTATTCGTCAATAAGAATGACAACTTTTTCGCCGTATTTTTCGCAGGTTCTTCTTATAAGCTGCGCAAAATAATCGCCTGCCGACAGATTTTCGTCAATCGCAACTCCCAGATTTTCAGCACATTCTTTTAATTTTACAATCATAGAACTGCGCAAATAATCAAGTCCTTCATCTGTAGTTATTTTACTCATATCCAGCCTGATAACTGGAGAAGGACGAAAATCGGGACGGTTAAGAAATTCTTCGGCATACAGACCTTTGAAAAGTTCTTTTTTACCTTCAAAAATGGCTTTCAAAGTGGTAGTAGTCAGCGATTTGCCGAAGCGACGCGGACGGGCGAAGAAATAAACTCTGCCTGCATTGATTAAATCTACAAGATAGCGGGTTTTATCCGCGTATATATAACCTTCTGTAATAAGCGTCTCAAAACTTTGTATCCCTATCGGGAGCTTGTTTGCAACGGTTTCCATAGAAATCAAAAGTTAATGAATATTATAAAATTATTTTACCTCTTCGCTCACTGCAATTTGTCGTTGCGTATCGTCAATTATCAGCGCCAAGCTTATTGCGTCGGGATATGATGCAGCATAATTGCATGAAAGTATCTGTTTTTTTGCCTCAGCAAGTTTTATTGAAATTTCTTCGGATGTATATGCAACTTTTATTTCAAGTACAAAAGTGCGCCCACGATTGGTCAGTACAATATCGGAGCGTCCCTTGTTGGTGTGCATCTCGCCAAAAGCCATTATACCTGCACCGCGAAAAAAAGCCAGCAATGATGAACGGTACAGCCATTCGTGGGCATGAAGGCTGTAAAACATCTCTTCTTCAGAAATACGTTTTGACGCCGATTTTGCAAAATCATCGTAGGGAATGCTCGCCAAAAAACGATTTAAGGTCTGCTGTTAAACTCCATCCTGTAAAACTTTGCAGGATTTTTCAGTAAAAATGAGTAATTTGTCATAATTTTTCACTAAATCAGCATCCATAGTCCTATATTTTGAATCAAAATATAAAAAATAAATTTGTCTCATTTTCAAATGCAAGGTTTTCGATCCCTTTTATCATATTTCCTTAACACTTATTATATAATAACAGCTATAAATATACTGAATAATAACATATTATGAGTTTAACAGCAGCCCCGATTTAAAGTAGAGACAAAAAGTTCAACGTCCTTATAAAACACACACGCATACAGCGAATTTTTGAAGTCAAAAAATCTTTCTCCTTCGTTCTGCAAAATATTAGAGTTTACTAATGTTTCGCACCTTGTTTCATCACCCTGATAAAAAACAAATAACAGGCAGATACTATTTTGTATATTGCTATGTATTAGCGTCTTAATGATTCCATTTTCTTAAACAGCCTGTCTATAACTGATTTCGAGCAAATGATTGACCCATTTTGCCGTTTCAGGATCATTCATGATGAGTTCCATCAGTTCGTCAATATCTTTCCTGAATATGCGGCAAACGGTTTTGACAAGCTCCAAAAACAGTTCCCTGAGCGTAATATCAATTGTTTTTTGTAAATCTTCAGCCTGCGCTGCCCTGAACAGCGCTCCCATAGAAACATATTTTTCGTATCGAAACCTGTGCGCAAGCATGATATATGTAATCATAATTATAGATGTATCAGCTATTTGTGCGTCAAAATTAATCGACTGGCAACAGCCAATGTTCAACAATTGTTTGACGTCTTTGAAAAATACTTCTATCGACCACCTAATCTGGTATATTTCAATGGCTTGCAGAAATGAAAGTTTGGTATCGGTAAACAAAATCACTTTCCAGTCGCCACCATGTCCGATTTTCGAGAAAAACAGAGTTACTGGCTCACCTTTATAAATAACGCGGGCAGTTTTGTAATAGAGATTCATTTTTTTACAGCGCTTTGCTTTACCTGTCAGATGCAATATCTCTATGTAACTGAATAATTTATCTTTGAACTCAAATTTCGTTTTCACAAATTTATACATTCCGATAAGATGACATTTTTGCGACCGGACAGCGGTTATCAGGTCATCGCATGTAAACCAGCTGTCACACAGTACGCAATCTACTGTAATACAGTGATAAACCATTCTGAAAAATATCCTGATAACCAACTCTATCTTACTGGCAGTAAGTTCGTTAATACGACTGGCTCCTTCGGATTCTTTAAGTCGCTTTTTACTGAACTGCCGACGCAAGTCTTTTTGTCTCATTCCAAAGGGTTTATCCTCGCGTTTGCCCTTTTCACTCAGAAGGCTGAAATACAGGGGAATGGAAGATATACTGTCAAAATATAAAGCGAATAACATCTTGAAACCAAGCCTCATACGATGTCCGACATGATCAAATACCATTCCTATTTTCTCTATCTTTTTTCCCGTTTTTTCGGCTCACCCGCAAAACCCTGTGTCTATGGCTTTCCTGCTGACGCGACTTTATAAGCCGTGCCTTCATGCTTTGCGCCACGTGTCTCGTTTAAAAAACTTTTCTCGCGTTACTTCGTAGAAACAGCTAATCTGCAAATTCTTTTAAACCGTGCTGAACAAAAGCAGCGTAGCTGCAACATCTTTGTAGCCGTGTGCGTGAGCGCACGGTTGGAAAACACAGACCTTTCCCTGAGCAGTGTAGCTGCGACATCTTTTGTAACAGCAAATTAATTCATAAACATGAAATGAATAAAAATTAAGGTATCGCAGCTACGCTGCTCTGTTTATATTCCGTACATTCTTTACCGTGCGCTTACGCACACGGCTACAAAGGTACTGGCGCTACGCGCCTTCTCGCAAAACACAAGGTTTTACAGATGATACCTGAAAACTAATTCATGTATTGCTTCGCTAACGCTCGCAATGACGATTCGCGCTTTCTCGCAAGCAACGTATCTCGTTAGTCAGTAATCCATCTGCATCTTCTCTATTTTCTTTCTTATTGCTTCCATCTCTTCTTCGTGCAGTACTTTTTTATATTCGATAGGCATAATTTTAATAAAATGCTTCAAATATTCGTTCCAGTTATTTAAAATATGTTGGGCAAAAGGACTTTGAGTATAATTGAAATGCTGCGAAATCAGTTGGTGCAGTTTCTGTTTGTCATTTTTGTCTTCAATAAGAGTTAATTCGACCATTTCCATATTGCAAAAATAGTCAAAATCGTCATTCATATTAAGTACGTAAGCTATACCACCGCTCATGCCCGCCGCAAAATTCTTACCGGTTGAGCCAAGTACAACAGTACAGCCGCCGGTCATATATTCGCAACAATGGTCGCCAACGCCTTCTACCACAGCAATAGCGCCCGAATTGCGTACGCAAAAACGCTCACCTGCCCGACCGTTGATATATACTTCTCCAGAAGTGGCGCCATACAGTAAAGTGTTGCCCGCAATAATATTGTCTTTGGCGGCAAAACGGCTGAATACGGGAGGAGACAACGAAATACGCCCGCCGGAAAGCCCCTTGCCAAGATAGTCATTTGCCTCTCCTTCAAGGTGGAAGGTAACTCCAGTAACAAGAAAAGCGCCAAAACTTTGTCCTGCCGATCCCTTGAAACTTACAGAAACTGTTCCGTCCGGCAAACCTTTACTTCCATAGCATCGGGCAATTTCCCCCGACAGCATTGCTCCTGTGGCGCGGTCGGTATTGCTGATTCTCATATTTATTTCCACAGGAAGCATCTTTTTGATGGCAGGAGACGTTTTATGAATGATTTCCCTGTCTAATACAGAATCAATTTTGTGATCCTGCATTTTGACGCAGCGAAGCTCGTTTCCGTTATTCACAAAGTGCAACAATTTTGAAAAATCCAGTTTGCCTGCCTTAGGTATTATATTAATATCTTTTCGCACGGTTATCAGGTCGGCTCGTCCAATGATTTCATCCATTGAGCGATAACCCATTAGAGCTAAATGTTCCCTCACTTCTTCTGCAAGGAAATTAAAATAATTTAATAAATATTCGTATTTTCCTTTGAATTTTTCACGCAGTTTTTCATTCTGAGTCGCCACGCCAACAGGACAGGTATTCAGATGACACTTTCGCATCATAACGCATCCAAGAACAATCAAAACGCTTGTGGCAAATCCAAATTCCTCAGCGCCCAGCAAAGCGGATATAACAATATCTTTTCCTGTTTTCAGTTGCCCGTCGGTTTGCAGGCGGACGAAACCTCGAAGATTGTTCAATACCAGAGTCTGTTGCGTTTCTGCAAGTCCCAATTCGCATGGAATACCGGTGTGCTTGATGGAACTTATCGGACTTGCGCCTGTTCCGCCTTCCGAACCACTAATAAGAATCATATCGGCTTTGGCTTTGGCAACTCCGGCGGCAATAGTTCCTACGCCACTTTCCGCAACTAATTTCACAGATATGCGCGCAGATGGATTAACGTTTTTAAGATCGAAAATCAATTGCGCCAGATCTTCAATGGAATAAATATCGTGATGTGGAGGAGGCGATATAAGCGTAATTCCAGGAATTGAGTGGCGCGTTTTTGCAATAATTTTATCTACTTTAAATCCGGGCAACTGACCTCCTTCGCCAGGCTTTGCGCCCTGAGCTATTTTAATTTGCAGTTCGTCGGCATTCACCAGGTATTCAGTCGTTACTCCGAAACGTCCGGATGCAATTTGCTTGATTGAAGAACGCCGGTTCAGTCCGTCTTCGCCGATTTTGAAGCGGGCAGAATCTTCGCCTCCTTCGCCGGAATTGCTTTTTCCTTTCAGGATATTCAATGCAATAGCTATTGTTTCGTGAGCTTCTTTGCTGATAGAGCCAAACGACATTGCTCCAGTAACAAACCGCTTTGTAATAGCCTCAACCGGTTCTACTTCCGAAATGGGAACAGGATTCTTCGTGTAAGTCAAAAAATCGCGAAGAAATAGAGGCTGCGTTTTATTATCAACTATATTGGTATATTCCTTAAATTTCTTATAATCACCTGACCGAGTTGCTATTTGCAACAGGGAAATTGTTTCGGGATTCCATGCGTGAAGTTCGCCGTCCTTACGGAACGTGTAAATTCCAGAATTAACAAGCATATTGGTTGCCGGAAACTTAATGTCATCTTCTGTAGTTTTGAAGGCTTCTCTGTGCGCGATCAACGTTTCGCGGGCAATATCTGAAAGTTCAATACCGCCTATCTGCGAAGTCATTTCCCTGAAATAAGTATCTAAAACCTTCTGGCTTATACCAATTGCTTCATAAATTTGCGCCCCCCTATAGCTTCTTAAAGCAGATATTCCCATTTTGGAAAGCGCTTTCAATAAACCTTTATTAACAGCTTTAATATAATTTTTTTCGGCAGTGTGATAATCCAGTTGAATTTCCCTGTTTTTTACCTTTTCATCCAGAATGGCAAAAACCATATACGGATTTATGGCAGTAGCCCCGAAAGCGCACAGAAGCGAAAAATGGTTAACTTCCCTTGCTTCTGCCGTTTCCACCACGATAGCAATTTGCATTCTCTTGCGTTTTTCTATTAGATGATGATGTATTGCAGAAACGGCTAACAGAGAAGGAACTGCAGCCTTATTGATATTTACGCCTTTGTCACTCAGTATAATATAGTGATAGCCCTCATCGACGGCTTTTTCAGCCTGCTCGCACAATCCATTTAATGCTTCAGACAGCAGGAAAGTAGCGTTTTCTACAGGATTTACGTCAAAAAGCATCGGAATAGTTAGGGAACGGAATCCCTTGTATCCCAGATGCATAAGTATGTCCAAATCAAGGTTGTCGATGACAGGACTTGGCAGTTTTACCATTTTACACATTTCAGGTACGGGAATCAGCAGATTAGTGTTTTGACGTCCAATATATAGAGAAAGCGACATCACGAGTTCTTCCCGAATCGGGTCGATAGGGGGATTAGTAACTTGGGCAAACAGCTGTCGGAAGTAATTGAAAAGGCGTTGCGGTTTCGCCGACAAAACGGCTAAAGGCGTATCGTTTCCCATTGATCCAACAGGCTCTTTACATTCGGTTGCCATTGGAATAATTATCCTCTCAACGTCTTCTTTCGTATAACCGAAAGCTATCAGCTGAGCCAGCATGTTATCTATTTCGTATTTAACTGTTCTTCCGGAAGATATAGTGTTTAACCTGATGCGGTTTTTTTCCAGCCACTCACGATAGGGATGCGCATTAGCCAGTACATTTTTCAACTCCGTATCGTAATAAATTTTTCCTTCCAAAGTGTCGATCATCAGCATTTTGCCCGATTGCAGGCATCCTTTTTCTTTAATCTCCACTGCTTCAAACGGTAAAACGCCTGCTTCCGACGCCATAACCATTATATCGTTATGCGTAATCAGATAACGGGCAGGACGAAGCCCGTTCCTGTCCAGCATCCCGCCAGCATAACGTCCATCGGTAAACAGAAGTGTAGCAGGTCCGTCCCATGGCTCCATAATTATACTGTGGTATTCATAGAAAGCCTTTAATTCGTCGGAAATCGGATTTTTACTGTTCCAGCTTTCAGGAATCAACATCGAAAGAGCGTGGGGAAGAGAAAATCCCGCCATGACTAAAAATTCCAATACATTGTCCAAAGATGCGCTATCGGACATATCCGGTTGAATGATTGGAAAAATATCTTCAGGTTTTCCCAGATTTGGAACTTCCAGTATGCTTTCACGGGCTTTCATCCAGTAGCGGTTTCCGCAAATGGTATTAATTTCGCCATTATGACCGAGCATACGGAACGGCTGCGCCAAATCCCAGCTTGGGAAAGTATTTGTGCTGAAACGCGAATGGACTAATGCCAAACCGCTGGTGAAATAGGGATTAGTCAAGTCGGTGAAGTAGCCGCGCAGTTGCGTTGACGTTAACATTCCCTTATATATAATACGCTGGGTAGAAAGGCTTACGATATAAAAGCTGCGCTTGTCGTCCAATGATGATTTAAGGATTTTTTTTTCCATTTTTTTTCGGGCGATATACAGTTTGCGCTCCAAAACATCCTGGCGTTCTTCTCCCGTAATAAAAATCTGTTTGACAGCCGGTTCGTTTGCGCGGGAAATCTCTCCCAGTATGTCGCTGTTAACGGGAACGTCGCGTACGGCAAGCATTTTCAATCCTTCCTGTTCAATGATGTTTTTAAAAACCTCCATGCACAAGGCTGATTGCGTATCGTCTTTCGGAAGAAAAACGATACCTGTTCCGTACTTTCCCTTTTCTGGAACGGGAATCCCCTGTAAAAGAATAAATTCGTGTGGAATTTGCAAAGTAACGCCAGCGCCGTCGCCCGTTCTGTTGTCGGCGCTTTCAGCTCCGCGATGCAACATGTGTTCCAGCACCTGCAAACCTTTTTCAACAATATCATGAGATTTATTTCCATGAATATCAACTAATAAACCAACTCCGCACGAATCGTGTTCGTATGCAGAACGATAAAGCCCCGTTTTCTGTTTTATCATACCAAAATTGTCAAATTAACATTTTAAGGCGGTAAATATAAACATTTTATTTCTAATGGAAAAATTTTGCAGGAAAAAAGTCAGTACAAACACTTCCTTGCAAATCAGGATACTGCAGCACGACATTGCATCGTTATATTTTACTGACCTACGGAATTACCGCCTCCGCCGCCTGAACTTTCTCCGCTTTTTGTGTCATCATTATTAATACCCCTCCTGGCTTTTTGTATTTGTTGTTTCATTTCTCCAAAACGATATGAAAGTGAGAGCCTTATGTCTTGTCCGGGGTAATAATTGCGGCTTTTGTAGTGAAACTGTCCGGTTGATCGTTCCGATGAATATTCCTTGTTTTTATAGAATATATCCGAAGCGCCAATTGTAACATTAAATTTTTTATTGAAGAAACTTTTTGTTAATCCTATATTTGTATAATTAAATCCTGATGATTTACCCTGTATTTCGATGTAGGGAGAAGTATAGCCACCGTTGAAGTTAAGGGTGAAATTATGAGGAAATGACAGCTGTATCCCCGCAAAAATACTTTCCGAAAAACCATGATTGGATAATCCTGAATTGTCGTTAGCCCTTATATCCATATAATTTTCTGAGACATTGATATATATGCGCAAAAGGTTTATCGGATTCCAGTTGCCATAGATATACACTCCTGCATTTCTGCCTTTTCCGATATTTTCATAAGTAGAATAACTTACGTCATCTCTTATTTCGGTGATATTCTGAATGGAGTTATTTGTAAAACTGTAAAACAGGCTGGCATTAAAGTTGAGTTTTTGCATGAACATACTGTAATTTAGGCTAAAACTGTGCGATTTTTCCACATCCAGATTAGGATTTCCATGTGAAACATATTTCGGGTCGGAAGAGTTGACGTATGGATTCAAGTACCAAATTCCAGGTCGCTGCACACGCATATTATATCCCAACCGCAATGTTTGCGACTGTTTCAACTGGTAAGAAAATGCTGCCGAAGGTATGAGATTGAAATAATCTGTGGAAAAATTCATAGATTTGTTAAGAGCATATTCTGCATTTAATTTCGTCTGTTCCAGGCGCAAGCCGGTTTTGAATCCAATTTTGCTAACTTTAAGATTATAGCCAAGATAAGCCGCTAAAATATCCTGCCTGTGATTGAACCTGTCGTTATCGGATTTAATTGGCGTCCATATATTGGTAGCAAAATTCAATGAATCGTGCGCGCTGACACTTTCGTTGAGGCGTATGATATATTTTGCGCCGCCTTCAACAGTATGTATTTGGGCTATTGGAGTTGTATAATCCAGCTGGAACGTATGTTCTTTGGTTGCAGCATCGCTATACATGTTTTGTTCTAATTTATTGAAATTAAATGTATTATAAATAGAAGACTTCGATTTTGAATCGTTGGGAGAATAACTGAACAAATATGAAGCCGTCAGCAACTCGTCTTTCTTCTTAAAAGTTCGCTGATAGTCAACATTCATTCCCGTATGTCCATAAGTATAACTGTTTTTGCTGTTTTGATTGTATGAATAAACGCTGTTTTTGTTTATGTCGTCCATTTCAACGTCTAACTCCGACAAAGAGTTGCCTTTCCCGCCATATCGGTTAAACGACATGCTGATAAGGTTAAGTGTGTCTATTTCATAACTAAGCTCGCCGGAACCAAACTGTCCGTTTCCGTTATTTGAGCTTTTCCCATTTTGGTTAAAATATTTGAAATTGCTGTTTGAATAATCTTCCCTGTATGTATATGAATCGTTGGCTGGATTTTTGTAATAATGGTAATTATAGTTTCCGGTAAATCCAATTTTACCATATTTTGCAGAAAGGTAAACGCCTCCGTTATATCTGCCTCTGGAATTGGCTCCGGCATTGACAGAACCTGTATATCCGCCGAGCAACTGTTTGTTTGTTATGATATTTATGATCCCGCCAACTCCTTCTGCGTCATATTTTGCACCTGGATCGGTAATTACTTCAATCCTTTTGACCGTATTTGCTGGCATACTTTTCAATATTTGGGAAGGATTGCTGGAAATCATATTGGAAGGCTTACCGTCTAAATGTATTTTGAAATTGCCGGAGCCTTTGAGTGCTATTTTGTCTTCAGCGTCAACTGTTATCATCGGAACTTTTTTCATCATGTCGAGTACGTTGTTGGTTTGCGCTTCCGGATCGTCTTCCATGCTGTATGTAATCTTGTCTAAATCTGCAGTTACCAAAGGCTTGAAAGCCGTAACAACAACTTCCGCAAGCTCAATATCATCCAGCATCATAATTTTTCCAAAATCAAGCTGCCTTGTTCCTGCCTCAATCGAAAAAGGCTTAACAAACTGTTTTTTACCTACATATTGAACCGTAAGTATATAATTTCCTTCGTTTTCTATTATTGCCTGAAATTTGCCTGATTCGTTACCGGATAATACTTTCAGCGGCTTGTCAGGTAATTTTTCTTCTGAAATTTTAATCGTAGCGTAAGGGATGGTTTCCTTTGTTAGAGAATCAATTACCTCACCTTTGACAGCGACTTTTGTTTGTGTTTGAGCTGATGAAATAACTGATAAAAATAATAAAATCAATAGCGGAATTGCTTTTTTCATAAAAAATTTATTAATGTTTAACGGTAAAAACGGCAAATATGGTTTTATATTATAACATGATAAAATTTTAACATTACAGCTTCTATACTCTTTTGTGCAACGTCATTGCGAAGGCGAAGCCTGAAGCAATCCAGCAATCTATTTATTTACAACTGGATTGCTTCGCTAACG
>JAIRPX010000111.1 GCA_031256775.1 Dysgonamonadaceae bacterium | reverse complement strand
TTAAAATAGACAGTTTTTGATAAAAAATTATGGTAAGGATCATTGACTTTTTTTTTAAGGGATAAATCTAAAAGCAGGGCAAAAACGCTTTGTATGCGGAAATGTTTAAGTTAAGACCTTCAAATTCCTGATAATAATTCTACAATGAACGGTGGACTTTTGTAGGCAGCCCGTTTTCTGCGTCGATAACGAAAGGCGCATTTCTTGGCAATACAAACATCTGGGAATTATGATACGGAGGCAAAAATTGTTATCAATACAGACGCCGACAACGGTTTAGACTATTACGACGCCAGTAAGAAATTCGGCTTCAACGACGATGCGGTCGAGCCTTATTTTCTTGTGGATGGAGTTAATGTGGCGATAAACAGCATTTCAAGTTTGCCCTACGAATGTGAAATGAATATCCGCTCAGGCAAACCGTCCACCGAAATTCAACTCATGTTTCATAATATTCCGGACAACATTCAACTGTATCTGATTGACGGCGTGCAGGAAATAAAAATTGAAAATGACATTCCATATCCTGCAACAGTCGGCAAAGGCGACAACGAAAGACGATTCAAGTTGAGAATTGCAAGCGGAAAAGTGTGAAAGGCGCGAAAGCAGTCTCGTCATTGCTTCGCTTCGCTCGCAATGACGGACTGTCACTTATTATAGTGTAAAATACAGGCAAAGGTCTACTTGTTTACTCATCTACTCATCTACTCATCTACTTGTTTACTCATCTACTCATCTACTTGTTTACTCTTCTACTCTTCTACTCGTTTACTTGTCTACTCATCTACTCATTTTTTAAACTTTCGCGCCTTTTTCACGTACGAAGCTAAAATATGAACAAATATTTTTGTTTTTTGAACAATTTGTGCTGTTTAAATTCGATAATTTCTATTACTTTTGCCAAAAAATTATATACAAAAAACATTCAATATGAAATCATTTAAGAAAATATTTTTTTGCTTTATTTGCACTATCTCTATGTTTAGTTGCAATTCTGAAAAATCAGGAAACAGCACAGTTATAAAAAACGGGTTACGCGCTCCGGCTTACCCTTTAATAACAATCGATCCATATACCAGCGCATGGTCTATGAGTAACAACCTATATGACGTCCAGATAAAACACTGGACAGGAAAAGATTTCCCGCTTATTGGCGCTATTCGCGTTGATGGAACGGTTTATCGCTTCATGGGAATCGAGAAAAAACCAGTTAAAACAATTGCCGCCATATCTACAGAAAAAGCGTGGGCTGGAAAATACACTTTTGCCGAACCGCAGGATGGATGGGAAAAACCTGAATTTAGCGACAGTGAATGGAAAGAAGGTCAGGCGGCTTTCGGTACGCACGACGAAACAAACGTAAATACGATTTGGGATACAAAAGATATATGGGTGAGGCGTTATTTTGATATTGATGAAGATTTGAGCGGCAAGGAAGTCTTTATAAAATACTCTCACGACGACACGTTTGAATTGTATGTCAATGGTATTCAGGTAGTAAAAACAGGTTACGAATGGCATAAAAATGTAATCATTAAACTCGACGGCGAAGCTAAGTCCTCGCTTAAACAGGGGAAAAACCTTATTTCGGCGCATTGCAACAATAAAATTCATGGTGGATTAGTCGATTTTGGCATTTATACCGAAAAAAATGTTGAAACATATTTAACAGCTACTGCAATTCAAAAAGACGCCGACGTACAGGCTACCCACACCCGGTATACTTTCAACTGTGGAAATGTAGAACTGACGCTCTCGTTTTTATCGCCTCTGTTGATGGATGATTTAAATCTTGTATCGCGTCCGGTTAATTATCTGTCGTATGCGATACAGTCGCTTGACAATAAGAAACATGACGTGCAGATTTATATTGAAGCAGCTCCAAACTGGGCATTGAACGATCCGTCGCAGGAAAGCGTAAGCGATGGATTTGAAAAAGATGAACTCACATTTCTGAAAACAGGAAGTGTAAAACAAAAAATTCTTGGTAAAAAAGGCGATGACGTTCGAATTGACTGGGGATATTTTTACCTGTGCGGCGAAACAAAAAATATCAATTACCAAACAGGCGATCCTTATGAAATGCGTAGCGATTTTACCAAAAACGGCACATTGTCCAAAGAAATTGAAAAAGAACAAAATAATAACCATATAGCTATATCACAGGAATTTGGAAAAACAAAATCGGCATCTGGAAAAATAATGCTCGGATACGACGATCTGTATTCCATTCAATATTTTAAAGAAAATCTGCGTCCTTACTGGAATAAAAAAGGCGATAAAACTATTGAACAGGTTTTTGCAGAGGCAAATAAAGAGTTCCGGCAACTTGATGAAAAATGCAGCAAATTTGATTATAAACTTATGCAGGAAGCTACGGAAGTTGGCGGAAAACAGTATGCGGAATTATGCGCGCTTGCTTACAGGCAGGCAATCTCAGCCCATAAACTTGTAGAAGCTCCTAATGGCGATTTGCTGTTCTTGTCGAAAGAAAATTTCAGTAACGGCTCTATTGGAACGGTTGATGTAACGTATCCTTCCACTCCTCTGTTCCTTTTATACAATCCAGAACTGGCTAAGGGTTTGCTTAATGCAATTTTCTTTTTCAGCGAAAGCGGGAAATGGACAAAACCTTTTCCTTCTCACGACGTGGGAACTTATCCCATAGCTAACGGACAGACTTATGGCGGCGACATGCCTGTGGAAGAAGCCGGTAACATGCTGATTATTACGGCTGCTATTACTTTTGTGGAAAATAATGCAAAATATGCCGAAAAACACTGGGATATTCTTACCGTATGGACAAATTATCTTGTTGAAAAAGGTCTTGACCCTGAAAATCAGCTTTGTACCGACGACTTTGCCGGACATTTTGCGCACAATGCTAATCTCTCAATAAAAGCAATAATGGGAATAGCTTCTTATGGTTATATGGCTGATAAAATGGGCAAAAAAGATATTGCGGAAAAATATCTGGGCAAAGCGAAAGAGATGGCGCAGGAATGGATGAAAATGGCTGACAGCGGCGACCACTACCGTCTTACGTTTGACAAACCCGACACCTGGAGCCAGAAATATAATCTTATATGGGATAAATTGCTTCGTTTGAATATTTATCCGGAAACAGTGGCGCAAAAGGAAATTGCCTATTATATGAACCGGCAGAACGAATACGGTTTGCCTTTGGACAGCCGACGCAACTATACCAAATCAGACTGGATTATCTGGACTGCTACTTTGATTGACGATAAGGATATATTCGAGAAATTTGTAGCTCCTGTTCACAGGTTTATGAATGAAACTGTCGAGAGAATACCTATGTCTGACTGGTATAATACCGACAGCCGAACCCACGTGGGTTTTCAAGCTCGCTCAGTGGTAGGCGGATATTATATCAAATTGCTGGAAAAAAAATTAGAACAAAAAAATTAGTAGAGTTTAGATATTGACTTTGAACGTCAAACCATAACGTTCAAAGTCTAACAGCTAACAACTGCACTCTAATATCTAAACTCTAATAACTATACTCTGCACGGCATAATTTTTTGCATCGTCATTGCGAGCGTTAGCGAAGCAATGACGATGCAAAAAATTAAACCACTTAAAGTATAAAACAGTTTTTTTACTGTTTTGAAAAATATATGCTTATTTATTTGGTAATAAAATGATGATTTACTATCTTTGCATCCGAATTTAAGGAGGAGGGAGGCAAAAGCCTCTTTTTTGCTTTTTACAGTTTATATATGATTGAAGTATCTGCTGTCAAAGAAATAGTTAATGATTTTCTGAAAAACTCGGAGAGTTATTTGGTTGAAATCGAAGTGAAACAGGGCAATATTATTGTCGTTGAAATCGACAGTGACAAAGCCGTTTCAATTGATGACTGTATTGCCTTGAACCGGTACATAGAATCGCATTTAGACCGCGAAATAGAAGATTATGAACTGGAAGTTGGTTCATCGGGCATCAGTCAGCCTTTCAAATTACTTCGACAGTACCGTAAAAATATTGGAAAAGAGGTGGACGTTTTACTCAAAAACGGGAAAAAGTTGTCCGGTGTACTGAAAGCAGTTGACGAAAAAGAGATTATTTTGACAGTGGAAAAGCAGGTTAAATTAGAATGCGCAAAGCGAAAAACTCTTATTGAAGAAGATTTGGTTTTGACTTACGAAGAAATAAAATACACAAAAAACATAATTAGATTTAAATAATATTAATATATGGCGAGAAGACAGGAAACAATTAGCATGATCGATACATTCGCTGAATTTAAAGAATTAAAAAATATCGACAGAACTACCTTGATCAGCGTTCTTGAAGAAGCATTCCGTAATGTTATCAGCAAGATGTTTGGCTCGGACGAAAACTACGATATTATCATTAATCCCGATAAAGGCGATTTTGAGATTTGGCGTAATCGCGAAGTTGTAGATGATAAGGATTTTGAAGACGCCAACTTGCAGATAAAAATTTCTGAAGCAAAGAAAATAGATCAGGATTATGAAGTAGGTGAAGAAATCACAGACGAAGTTGATTTTGCCGGATTCGGTCGTCGCGCCGTGTTGAATCTTCGACAGGCTTTAGCTTCCAAAATTCTTGAATTACAAAAAGATTCATTATATAACAAGTATAAAGACCGCATAGGGCAGATCGTTACAGGCGAAATTTATCAGGTTTGGAAAAAAGAAATTCTTTTGCTTGACGATGAAGAAAACGAATTGATTCTTCCGAAAACAGAACAGATACCTGGCGATTTCTTCCGTAAAAACGAAACGCGCCGCGCCGTTGTGATAAAAGTTGACAATCAGAACAACAATCCTAAAATTATCCTTTCGCGCACATCGCCTTTGTTTATGCAGCGGTTGTTTGAACTGGAAGTTCCTGAAATTCACGACGGACTTATTACCATCAAGCGAATTGCCCGTATTCCGGGCGAAAGAGCCAAAGTCGCCGTCGAATCCTACGACGACAGGATTGATCCCGTAGGCGCGTGCGTTGGTATGAAAGGCGCTCGCATACACGGAATCGTTCGTGAATTATGTAATGAAAATATTGACGTTATCAATTATACGTCTAACACGACTTTGTTTATACAGAGAGCTTTAAGTCCTGCAAAAATTTCTTCTATCAAAATCCGTGAAGAAGATAAAAAAGCAGAAGTATATCTGCGTCCGGAAGAAGTTTCCCTTGCAATAGGTAAAGGCGGATTAAACATTAAGTTAGCCAGTATGCTGACAGAATATACTATTGACGTATTCCGCGATATAGATATTGATGGCGAAGATATTTACTTAGACGAATTTGCCGACGAAATAGAAGTCTGGATAATTGACGCTTTGAAAAATATAGGCTGTTACACCGCCAAAAATGTTCTTTCTATGGACAGGAACGAAATCATAGAAAAAGCTGATTTAGAAGAGAATACGGTTGATGAAATACTTGCTGTATTGCAAGCTGAATTTGAAGATGAATAATAATATGCCGGTAGTTTGCTTATAATTCGTTATGTATAAGTAAATTAGCGAATGACAAATTAATATATGCCTGTTAGATTAAATAAGGTAACAAGAAATCTGAATGTAGGATTAACCACCGTTGTGGAATTTCTGCACAAAAAGGGTTTTACGGTAAAGGAAGACCCTAATGCAAAAATAAGCGATGAGGAGTATGATCTTCTTGTCAAAGAATTTAATAAAGATATAAATCTGAAGATTGAATCAGGAAAAATCAATCAGGTGCGTCAGTACAAAGATAAAGATAAAAAAACGTCAGTAACTGTTACAGGTTCTGATAAATTTAAAAAAGCGGAAGAAATCAGAACTGAAATTCCAGAAGAAATTAGACCTAAATTCGTTACAGTTGGTAAAATAGATCTGGATTCGATAGGAAAAAAGAAAACTGCGCCAGCGCAAGATGCTGAGCAACAGCCAATTCCTGTTCCAGAACAACAGCCAGATCCAGATCCGGCTACAACCTCTGTGCAACAGCCAACGCCAGTGCAAGCTCCTGAACGCCCGCATAAACCAGCTAAAGCTCCTGAACAAAAACATAAACCTGCTCAAGTTACTGAACAGCAAAATACGCCTGAACAGCAACAAGTTACTGAACAGCAACAACCGGCTCAAACTTCCATGCAACAGCAAGAAACAGCACAAACTCCTCCCGAACCAGAATCAATTAAAGAACTTGAGAAAAACGTGGAAACTCCCGAAACAGTAATAGAAGAAAAAGTAACACAGCCAGTTCCTCCCAAAAAACAGGAAACTGTTAAGGCTAAGGTCGAAAAAGTTGAAAAAGTTGAAAAAGTTGAAGTTCCCCCAAAAGCGGAAGTAGTTGTAGAAAAAAAAGCAGATGAATCGGAAAAACCGTCTGATGAAGAAGTTTTCCGTTTGAACAAATCACGTATTGAAGCGAATATCAAGGTGATGGGAAAAGTAGATTTGTCGTCTATCAACCAGTCCATGCGTCCAAAGAAAAAATCTAAAGAGGAAAAAAGAAAAGAAAAGGCGCAAAAAGAACGGAAACCGGCGCAATCTGTCGAACAGAAAAAAACAACTACGGAAGAAGTTAAAACAGAAAAAAGAGAAAAGCTTGTTTTGACAAAGAAAACCGAACTGGTTGAAAAGAAAAAGAAGCGTACTCGCATTAAACATGAAAAAATTGATATAGAACGGGGCGTTGCCAATTTCCCAAAAAAGGAAGACAGCCAGCGTCTCAAACTTCGTAAACCGTCAGTTAAAAGCGAAGTCAATGAAGAAGACGTTCAAAAACAGATTAAGGAAACATTAGCGCGCCTTACCAACAAAGGACAGAAAAAAGGCGCAAAGTATCGCCGCGAAAAACGCGACGCCGTTTCTCAACGTCAGAGCGAACTTCATGAGAAGGAAGCGCAGTCAAGCAATATTATTAAAATAACAGAGTTTGTTACGGCAAACGACCTGGCTAACATGATGAATGTTCCTGTCGTAAAGGTCATCTCTACATGTATGAGTATAGGTATTATGGTTTCTATCAACCAGCGTCTGGACGCCGAAACCATCAACATTGTGGCTGATGAATTTGGATTTAAAACAGAATATGTTAGCGCAGAAGTGGTAGAAGCTATTACGGAAGAAGAAGATCTGGAAGAAGAATTAGTTTATCGTCCACCTATTATTACAGTTATGGGACACGTTGATCATGGTAAAACTTCACTTCTTGACAGTATCAGGAAAACCAACGTAATTGCAGGAGAAGCAGGTGGAATAACTCAGCATATCGGCGCATATAATGTGGAACTTGCTGACGGGAGAAAAATTACATTCCTCGATACGCCTGGTCATGAAGCATTTACAGCGATGCGTGCGCGGGGAGCCAGCATCACCGATATTGCCATAATCATTGTTGCCGCCGACGATAATGTGATGCCTCAAACTATCGAAGCTATCAATCATGCATCAGCTGCTGGCGTTCCAATGGTATTTGCAATTAATAAAATAGATAAGGCGGGCGCAAGTCCTGAAAAAATAAAGGAAACTTTAGCCGGCATGAACTATCTTGTTGAGGACTGGGGTGGTAAATATCAGTCGCAGGATATTTCAGCCAAGCAGGGAATTGGCGTTCAGGAATTATTGGAAAAAGTATTATTGGAGGCGGAATTACTTGATCTGAAAGCCAATCCATCCAGGAGGGCGCTTGGTTCGGTCATCGAATCTTCGCTGGACAAGGGCAGGGGATATGTTGTAACTACTTTGGTTCAGAACGGTACGCTTAAAATGGGCGATATTGTTTTAGCCGGAACTCACTATGGACGTATTAAAGCGATGTTTAATGAGCGTAATCAGCGGGTTAGCGAAGCCGGACCTGCCGAGCCAGTCCTTATTCTCGGTTTGAATGGCGCTCCTCAAGCAGGCGACAGGTTTCATGTTCTGGAAACGGAACAGGAAGCGAGGGAAATTGCCACCAAACGCGAACAGTTGCAGCGCGAACAGGGATTGCGTACTCAAAAACTGCTGACATTAGACGACATTGGACGACGAATTGCCATAGGCAATTTCCAGCAGTTGAACGTAATCATAAAAGGCGATGTGGATGGATCGGTTGAGGCTCTCTCTGATTCTCTGATTCGTCTTTCTACTGAGCAGATACAGGTAAATGTCATTCACAAGGGCGTAGGGCAAATCTCCGAATCGGACGTTATTTTGGCGGCTGCTTCGGATGCTATTATTGTTGGCTTCCAAGTACGTCCTTCGCAGTCTGCACGAAAATCTGCCGAGAGGGAAGGCGTAGATATTCGTCTGTATTCGATTATCTATAATGCTATTGCAGAAGTGAAAGCAGCTATGGAAGGTATGCTTTCGCCAGAAATAAAAGAAGAAATTACGGCGAATGTTGAAATTCGGGAAGTATTTAAAATCACCAAAGTAGGCTCCGTTGCTGGCTGTATGGTGAAAGACGGGAAAATCAAGCGAGGAAACAAAATACGTCTTATCCGTGATGGCATAGTTATTTACACAGGCGAGTTAGGATCTTTGAAACGTTTCAAAGACGACGTAAAAGAAGTGACTCAGGGTTATGAGTGCGGATTAAACATTCATAATTTCAACGATATTAAGACTGGCGACATCATCGAAGCATTTGAGGAAATAGAAGTTAAACAAACTTTATAATAATAGGAGAAAGAACTGAAAATTAGATTATTATTCTTGTTTTTTATTTTTCATGGAAATGAACTGGTTAGACATAATTATAATTGTCTGTGTTGCAGCGGGAATAATAAAAGGCTTGTTTGATGGATTTGTTAAACAAGCCGTTTCGTTTCTGGCGTTGATACTTGCCATTTTCTTTGCCGGTCGGTTAGCCGGTTTTCTGAGATATTGGGCGTTGAACAGCGAAATTTTTTCGTCCATGTCGTATGGAATCCTTACAGGCGTTTGTTATACTCTGGCATTTATGCTGATAATTGTAGTTGTTGTTCTTTTAGGAAAAATAGTTAATATAGTTGTTAAAATGACGCCTGCCAAGCCTTTAAATATCTTGCTTGGCGGTCTTTTCGGTATGTTTATATGGATACTTTCTTTAAGTATTTTATTTAATATTTTTGCTGTTTTTGATTCAAGTTCAGCAATTCTTTCCACGCAAACGCAGGAAAAATCTGTATTTTATATGCGGATAAAAGGCGTTGCCCCAACAGTTTATCCGGCTTTGAAGAATTATTTCAAATATAGTAGTTAACTTTTGTTGTTGTTAAAATTATGGATAAAATAAAACGAAATACAAAAACCAAACAGTTGGTAATGAACGTTTTGGAAAATTCAAAAATTGCTCTTTGCCACGATGATATTGTAAAGCATTTACATGAAAAAATAGACCGCGTAACGATTTATCGTATTTTACAGGGATTTTGTGATGATGGAAAAATACACAGGATTGTTGCCGAAGACGGGAAAAGTTATTATGCCGTATGCCGAAACTGTTCTGGGAAAAGACACAATGACTATCATCCTCATTTTCACTGTATTGCCTGCAACGCTATATCCTGTGTGGATGAACAGCTTGTCGTGCAGCCGCTTCCGGAAGGATACAGCATAACATACACAACTTCGCTTATTTCAGGCTATTGCCCCAAATGCAGCAATCTTGGTAGCGAAACACGATGAATTATTATACTTTGCACGGCATGG
Source organism: Dysgonamonadaceae bacterium (assembly GCA_031256775.1). Taxonomy (GTDB): domain Bacteria; phylum Bacteroidota; class Bacteroidia; order Bacteroidales; family Azobacteroidaceae; genus Azobacteroides. The sequence continues at coordinate 7,574 of JAIRPX010000111.1, read as the reverse complement.
TTTTGTGCAACGTCATTGCGAAAGCGAAGCCTGAATAATCCAGTAATTATTTATTTCAACTGGATTGTGTCGCTAATTTAACCGCCCCATGTGGAATTTTCATGGTATAATACCTCATTCTGGTAAAGGATTAATTTCTCCATATTATAGAGACGCCCTGAATGGGCGTCTCTACAGACAGGTATTTAGTAGTGAGTCTCGTTTATACGAATGAATCAAGCGTTTTCTGAATAATTTCGATACATTCCCGCAACTGTTTTTCCGTAATTACCAGCGGCGGTGCAAACCGGATAATGTTATTATGCGTTGGTTTTGCCAGTAATCCGTTTTCACTCAAACGAATACAAACGTCCCATGCTAAATCTTCCTGCGTAGAATTGTTGATTACTACTGCATTGAGCAATCCTTTTCCACGCACAAGCGAAGCAATAGACGATTTTTGGCAGTATTTTTCCATTTCTTCACGGAATATTTTTCCCAGAAGGAAAGCATTTTCAGCAAGATTTTCATCGCGAATCACTTCCAGTGCGGCAATGCCAACTGATGCGGCAACAGGATTACCTCCAAATGTGGAGCCGTGCTGACCTGGACGAATAACGTCCATGATTTCTGCACTCGACAAAACTGCTGAAACAGGATATGTTCCGCCCGACAAAGCCTTTCCCAAAATCAGGACGTCGGGATGCACGTCCTCGTAATCGCAGGCAAGCAAACGTCCGGTACGGGCAATACCGGTCTGCACTTCGTCGGCAATAAATAGAACATTGTGCCGTCGGCATATTTCATAACATTTTTTAAGATAGCCGTCGTCAGGAACAAAAACGCCTGCTTCTCCCTGAATCGGTTCAACCAGAAAACCGGCAACATTAGGGTTGTTTGCCAATACCTGTTCAAGCGCATCAGCATCGTTGTATGGAATGACGATAAATCCCGGAGTGAACGGTCCATAATTATCATAAGCAGAAGGATCTATGGAAAAAGAAACGATAGTGGTTGTTCGTCCGTGAAAATTGCCTTCACATACAACAATTTGCGCCGAGTTTTCAGCCAAGCCTTTTTTCTCGTAACTCCATTTGCGACAAAGTTTTATTGCTGTTTCAACAGCTTCGGCTCCCGTATTCATCGGCAATATCTTCTCATAGCCAAAATATTGAGTAACAAACTGTTCATACTTTCCCAGACGGTTGTTGTAGAAAGCGCGGGAAGTCAGTGTTAAACGTTTTGCCTGTTCGACAAGCGCATTGATGATTTTAGGATGGCAATGTCCCTGATTAACAGCAGAATATGCCGAAAGAAAATCATAATACTCTTTATTTTCCACATCGTAAACAAAAACACCTTTACCTTCTTCCAGCACGACGGGAAGAGGATGATAGTTGTGCGCTCCGAAGCGGTTTTCCATCTCCATCAATTCGGATGCGGTGAATTTTCCTGTATTCATATTTTTATATTTTTTTGTAAAAAAATTTCTGCCATCATGCAGCGGACGCTTCCTCCACCGATTTTTTCAATTGTAGGAATAGCAATCGGAACTAATTTACTGTAAGCGCTTAAACGTTCAATTTGCATTTCCGAAAGAGATTGATAAGCTGTTTCCGAAAGAATTAAAAACTTATTTCCCGTATTATTTTCTATTTGAAGCATATTGCCAGCAAAACAGTGCATCTGCGCTTCGGTAATTTCGATAATTTCCTTTCCATTTGCCTGTAAAGATTTAACAACCATATCTTTTTCAGTTTTATCATCAATCGATTGCAAACAAATAACGGCATATTTGTCGCCAATGTTCATCATTACATTAGTATGGTAAATTGGCAATCGCTGAGTTCCAACTGATTGATTGGCTGAGAAATAACACGGCGTAAATCGCATATCTTTACAAAATTGCAATAACAGTTTTAGATGCGTCCGTTCCGACAGGGCGGCATAAGCCGTTTTGCTTTCGTGGTCAAGTACCATACTGCCAGTACCTTCCAGAAATATTCCATCTTTTTCGGAAGAAGAATAATCAATTGTATCCTGAATTATAAATTTTTTATTTTCAATAATTTTAAGAATATCGGCGCGCCTTTCCAAACGTCTGTTTTCAGCAAACATCGGATATATGACAGCTGTTCCGCCGGTATGGAAAGAAACCCAGTTGTTGGGGAAAATCGAATCCGGCGTATGCGGTTCCAAAGTATCCTGAATAATAATGACTTCAATGCCATTATTTTTCAGAGTATCAGTCATTTGTCTAAATTCCTGCAGCGCGTTTTCCTGGATGACATTAGTTGAGGCGCTGTCCTGTTGCTGAAAATAGTTATTTTCCGCCGTTTGAACATTAAACCCAAAAGCAACGGGTTCAATCATCAATAAAGTATTAGCAGTTTGCATAAATGTATTTTTTATTTGATATGCAAAGTTCGCCATTTTTTTTGAAAATTGCAAAATCGTTTTTAGAGATAAGAAATAAATAGCCTATAGCTATGTTTTAACGCTCAAAGATTCATGCAAAATATTGGGTTTCGATAACTGTACCGGAAGTGAATAAATTTGTGATAAATTCTTCCGGCGACAGGTTAATTATTGATAATTTTATAACAAATTCATTTTCACTGTGTTCCAAGAATGGCAAACAATGGGTAAATCCCATCTTACTGCGTCCGACAGAAGGGTAAAGCGCCATGTTAATAGACAAATCAATTGATTCTTCTATTTATCAATATTTTAAAGGAAGTAATGTTTTAGTTTCCATTAGGAAAAATATATGCCCTGTCCGATGATTTCGAATCCTCAACGCTTGTCTGCGATCTGTTTCATGCGGATGCCTCTGTTAGGCAAATGCTTTATTCTGAAAATCTTTCATAAGTGAACAATTTCGTTCTTCGTCATTGCAACGCTCATAATGACGATGAACGTTTTTCTTGGAAAACTTTCCAAAAATATCGCCACTTTTTCGGAATTTATTCCAAAAAACTCGCCTATAATCGTTTTATAATAAAAACTCTTCCAAATTTTCAGGCGAAATTACATCAATGTTTTTTATATTATAATTTTCTATAAATGAATTATTTATTGTTGCTTTTTTCTTTTGATTTACTTTAAACTCAAAAGCCGAGATTTGTCCGTCTTTCTCTTCCAAATAATCAATTTCGCTTTGGTCTTTGGTACGCCAAAACCACGAATTTGCATATATATCGTTGTAATTAAGTTTTTTAATTCTTTCGGAAATCATAAAATTTTCCCATAATGCGCCTCTGTCATTACGCACTTCAAACGCACTATAATTGGAAATAAGCGCATTACGAATACCGTTATCGTAAAAATAAATTTTCTTACTGAACTTCAATTCGTTGCGCAAATTTCTGCTAAAAGAGCCGAGCCGAAAAATCACAAAAGTTTTTTCCAGCAGCATAACATATTTTTCAACAGTTTTAGAGTCTAAACCGCAAGTTTGCCCCAATTCGTTATACGAAACCTGGCTGCCAATTTGGTAAGCCAACGCCTGCAAGAGCGTAAGCAGTTTGTCGGGTTTTTGAATACCTTCATAGTGCAGAATGTCTTTGTACAAATAGCTGTCAGATAGCATTTTAAGTATTTTTTGCTCATTTCCCTGATTAACAACAACGTCGGGGTAATAGCCAAACACGAGGCGATGAGGCAAAAGCCGTTTTTCCTGCAAAAGTCCGTGATTTTCAACCATTTCAGCGAAAGAAAGCGGGAAAAGTTGATATTCCCATTTCCGCCCAGTAAGTGGTTCATTCAGTCGATTACGTAATTCAAATGCTGAACTGCCTGTAGCAATCAGTTGCACGTCTTTTATTTGGTCGGTAATAAGTTTTAATCGAAATCCCACATTTTCAATCAGTTGCGCTTCGTCAATAATCAATGTTTTGTAATTGCCAATGTACGCTTTCAGGCGTGTAGAAGTTGCATTTTTGAAAAGTTCCTGCACATCTGCTTCATCTCCGTTTAGCCACAAAACTTGATGGTTATCAAAAAGTTGATGTAATAAAGTGGTTTTGCCTGTCTGTCTTGCGCCAAGCAAAATGATTGCTTTCCCCTGATTGATACTGCTTTTTATTTTATTTTCAACAAGTCTTTTTATCATAATAAAAACAGATTTTTTTTCATGCAAAGATACATATTTTCTTGGAAAACTTTCCAAAAATATCGCCACTTTTTCGGAATAAATTCCAAAAAACTCGCCTATAATCGTTTTATATTTTGCGTGGTTTAATTTTGTGTAAACACGCAGAGACACGAAACACGTCGCGCAAGGCACGAAATCGTGTCGTCATTGCGAGCGTGAGCGAAGCAATCCAGCGCTTAAACCTAAAAGTTAAAAACTAAAAACTATTTGCTGGCGCGGCTTTGCACCCCGTGCCGATTTGCCTCTAAATTTGTCCCTGAAAAGCGAAATTAATTATTATTGTGTCTTTTTCAGACAAAAATTTTTGCAGTATAATTTTTTAAATTAATTTTGTATGGAAAAACTGAGTCTAAATTATTTATTGATTATTATGTATATCTTTTATTTTATTTTGTGTTTAGGAACAAATATTGTTCTTTCCTGTTTGTTTTCCAAAGATTATGATATGTATTTATGCCTGGTGCTTTGTTTGATGAACATAATAACATATCCTGTCTTTTATACATTATTAACATCAAAATCGCCTGTTAATAATCCCATTGTTAAAAATTTGAATTTCAGCAATTATCGCAGTTTTGGCAAAACTGCCTATATTATATATGAATGTAAAAAACTTATAAGATATAATATAGGCTGGCTGTTTTTAGTTGTATTTCCCTGTATCATTTCTTTTTGGATAAATAAAAATTTATGGGACGATTTTACAATTATGGAATTTTTCATTTGTATGAGCTATCTCTCCCTGATATTAATGTTATGGGGACTGTCCGCCGTAATAAGAAATTTTTATAACAGCGTCTTTTGGGTATTTTTTCTCATATTAGGAAACTTACTCCTGTACTGCATTATCTTTGCTCCACAACAGGAAGATAATAATCAATATTTACTATATCTTTCTGTTTCAATAAATTTTCTATGTTTTTTAGCTGGAATTTTATTAACTGTCATCGAAAAAAGAAAAAAACAGGAATTGCCGTCTGACTGACAATGGCTCACCCGCAAAAACCTGTGTTTATCTGAAAAAAAATATTAACTTTGTGATTCAAAATATTGAATTATGTTACAGGAATTATTAAAGTATATTCTACCGAAAAAATTAATATTTCTTAGGGAGATTGCAATGCAATGAATCATTTGCAATGAATATTTATTGTTTACTTGCTTCTCACAAATATCTATCGCTTATAAGAAAAACTTCTTTTAAGCAAAATTTGTTTATATCAGCTACTGTCTATTTTATATTGATTTTTTTTATCAGCTGGTTTTTAATGTCATCCAATTTTTTGAGTTTAATAAATACTGACTTCCTTACTTTGTTTATTTTAATATTCGATTTTTCTATTCGTTTTTTATTCAAACAAAATCAATCTGTCGGTATTTTGCCTTATTTGTGCATACCAATTCCTAAACAAGTTTTGATATTTTATATTTTAATTTCAGAATTAACTCGGATATGGATATGGGGTTGTATATTCATTTATTGTTTAATCTTTTATCAATGCAGCTATTTAAATGTTCACAGATCTTTTGACATTATAATTTTTTTGGTACTTGTATTATTTAATAATTACATAATATATTTATTCAAAATTTCAATTAGAAATTATGTTCTATTATTGTTCCCGTCAGGAATAATAATAATTGCTATTATTCAATCATTGTCTTTCATTATGCCGTCAATTTGTTTGTTTATATCATGTTTATTACTTTTTATACTTATTATTGCTTTAAATAAAGTGTTAAAAAAGGATTTATATACAGAATTGGACGAATTTGCCTTTTAATAATAATAAGATGAATATGCAATATTTTTTATTTGAATTGAAATTAATAGGCAGAAGCCGCCGATTAAAACAAATGCTGCTACCTTTCTATTTCTTTATCTTTCAATATTACTATTTTTGTATTATTCCGTCTGACGGAATACCTTACAAGTCACTATTAATGATATTTTTCATGTATGGAATAATATCCTTTCCGGGAGCTTTGTACAGCCAGTTTATATTCAGCTCTGAAGGCAATTTTATTGATAAATTAACGGTTGCGCCTTTTCCAGTTTACCGTCTGTTGAATACAAAATATTATTTATACTGCTTTTTTGCGCTTATTACAATGGTAATCATGCTTCCTTCATTTTTATTGGGCATAAAACTGACAGAAATACTGTCTGCTTTTTTGTTTGCTGTTGGAACTATGTATTTCAGTTTTTTCCAGAGCGCCCGTTACAATTTCAAAAGTTTAGATATTAAAGCTACAAAATATTATAACTGGCAAGGATTTTCTTTCATGGGGCAATGGTTTGTTCCAATATTCTCTTTGTTCATTTCAATTGGTGTAATTGTTTTAATTTATCAAATGCTGGGAAAAAATATTGCTTTATTATTTATGTCTATTACAGGAATAGCTTTTATCGCGACTAATAAATTCTGGTTAAAATCTATTGCCCGAAGTTTTGAAAAAACACGCTACCGCCGCCTGGAATATTTTAGAGAAAAATAGAAAATGCCATGCTTCTAAATATTAATAATTTATCAAGAAAATTCGACGGAAAGGAAGTGCTGAATATTCCCCAACTATCTATTGAGCAAGGCGAACTGGTTGGTATTTTGGGAAACAACGGCGCTGGAAAAACAACTTTGTTTCGATTGTGCCTCAACCTTCTACAGGCTACGGAAGAAAACGTTTCCATAAATAATCACAATGTTGCTTTATCCAGTGAATGGAAAAAATATACATCAGCCTTTATAGACGACCATTTTTTAATTGATTTCCTGACGCCTATGGAACATTTTGATTTCACGGGTTATCTGTATGGCGTTGATAAACTGGACATAATGAATCTATTAAATGATTTTATTTCTTTTTTAGGTGAAGAGATTCTGAAAGATAAAAAAAAGCGTATTGAAAAGTTTTCCAAAGGCAACAAACAGAAAATTGGAATTGTCAGCGCAATGATTACTTTGCCAAAATTGCTTATTCTGGATGAACCGTTCAATTTTTTGGATCCGAGTTCGCAGATACAGATGAAAAAACTGCTGCAGAACTATAATCAAAAATACAAAGCAACTGTTTTATTGTCAAGCCATAACCTTCAATATATTATGGACGTTTGCAGCAGGATTACAGTACTGGAATCAGGACGTATTGTACATGATGTAAGCAATCCTGACGAAGCAGCGAAGACGGCTGTGAAAAATTATTTTGAAAACAGGCTATGATTTTTACAGAGAAAACAACAAATATTATGGATTTTTTCATTTGTATGAGCTATCTCTCCCTGATATTAATGTTATGGGGACTGTCAGCCGTAATAAGAAATTTTTATAACAGCGTCTTTTGGGTATTTTTTCAGATAACAGGAATTTTATTAACTGTCATCGAAAAAAGAAAAAAACAGGAATTGCCGTCTGACTGACAATTATATAAAGATATACTTTAC
>JAIRPX010000054.1 GCA_031256775.1 Dysgonamonadaceae bacterium | reverse complement strand
AAGTTATTAGGGCATAAATCAGTACAAACAACAATAAAACATTACGCCAACATTACCGACAAAGGCGCACGAGAGGCGATAGATTGTTTTCCCGAAATAAAAATATAACTCATACCGATATGGAACTAAAAATATACAACAGTATCATTCACGGCGCATTACAGCCACAGGGCGAACAACCGCCCGTCCATTATTCCGAAATTTCCCATTTGTTGCAGGAAATACCGGCAACATTGCTCGAAATCGAAACCCGATTAAATCAGGTTTTCGGCAGAAATTCACAAGTGAATTTCAACGCTGACACGCCGCAAAACATTACTCAATTTTTGAGTAATCAGAACTACACGCAAGTTGCGTTAGATTATTTCGCACCCGAAATAACCTTGCCTTTGCCACAGGCGCAAACGCCGTTTCAGCGGTTTTATTACTTCGTAATAACCGCCGAAGCCCAACGCATTAAACTTCGTTTATTGCAGTCGGTTGAAATTCTGAAAGACGATATTTGCGGCAAACAGGAAGTAAAAGGAGTGCTTGCATTGCTTGCCAGATATGCAAAGAACATTCGGGAACACACACAGCCCAGCCCGATTTTTGACTTTTTGCTTGCGCAAATCGTCAAACTCTATTTTGAATTGACATTGATTTTTGATGCGCTTTTGTCTGAAACCGATTATCATTCATTTTCAGATTTTTATTATAATCGCCTCAACCGGCAAGCCGATGAGAGCGAAACCGCCGCATATCAAAAAGCCCTGCACATACACCAAGCGCAACGCCTATATAACGATTTCGACAGTGCCGCCGCTCAAAGTTTGCTTACGCAACTTTTCGCAGACCTCGAAAAAACGCCGACCGATAACACGCTAATCGCTGTTATCTGTGCGCTCGAGAATGCTGTTTTCTTGCAAAATACAAATCAATCCCTGCCTGCTTTTGAGCAAATAATAAGTGTTGAATTTACCAATCTGATTATCAAAGAACAAAAAGGTGTTTTGCGGCAGCGATACGAAAGGGAAGAAATTGCACTCGACAGGGCAAATACAATAGACGAAATCATTACGGAAATATCTGTAAAAGATATTTTTAAACTGAAAGACAATCAAGCCATTGCCTACAACCTTTTGTCATATCTCAATACGCAAAAAGAAATCTACCTGAAAGAGCCGAGCGCACTGTTTAAGGTTGTGATTGAAAAACAGGCTACCGAGTTAAAGAAAAAGCCGCAACCCACCATTAAACCGATGCAGATAAAAACCAAACTTGCTATCGCTAACAAGCATTTGGCGTTTCTCAACGGTGTTAATCCCAAAAACAACGAGCGATATATGCCTGAAAATGACTATAAATTGTTGGTTGCTTATGTCGAATATCTGATACAAAACGGCTCAATCCCTGTTATAACCCGCAAAATTCCAAAATGCAACATTCCAAAAACTTGGCTGAAATATACGCTGTATGTAATTCATTCAGAATTATACAGTTCAATACAAGATGTTTGGATTGAATTTATGCAAGCGGTTTTTGACGAATTTTCTCCCAAAATAGTAGAGTTCTCAACGCTCAAAACAAAATTCAGTGTATTCCCAAGCGGCTACAATCAAAGAGTAAAGCAGGTTTTAGGGTAAAAACCTTTCCTTTGTTTGCTGATATTAGGGGTAAATGCGCATAACTTGCATTTACCTTTTTTATTTTTGCAAAGTATATATATTGAATATCAATACATTACAAACAAAAACAGGGTAAATTGGGTAAGTGAAATTTACCTGTGAACTACCGTTTTTTTACTCAATTCTTTTGCACCACTATTCAATTTTTGAGTAGTGGTTTTTTGCTATTGGCACGCAGAAAAATCCAACGCCGATATTCTTAAAAATTATGCAAGAGAATATTTTATTAAAACTTGATTCAATCGAACAACGATTGATTGAACAAAATCTCTTACAAAAAGAGATTATCAACTTCGCGGAAGCCTGTTTATACCTCGATTTAAGCAGCAGTCATTTGTACAAACTTACAAGTGCAAACGCCATTCCCTGTTACTGTCCGCAAGGCAAAAAACTCTATTTCAGGCGGACAGAATTGGATTTGTGGCTCACAAGCCACCGCAACGCAGCCAAAGAAGAAGTAGAGCAACAGGCAGCCAATTACATTACTAAAAACAGGAGAGCAAGACGATGAAAGAGCCGCGTTTATTAGCCGACATTCTGAAAGATTATTTTCAGAACAGCAACGAGCCGTTGGCGGTCGCGTTCCGCGAACACGCCGCTAAAAATCCGAGCGAATTTAGCAAGCACATTCTTTGTCCGTTCCGCACCGAAAGCGGAACGCCACTCTCTGATTGGCTCGACAACCAAGATGTAATGCACTTGCTACACATTAGCCCGCGCACCCTGCAAACCTTGCGTTCAAACGGCACTTTGCCATTTTCACGCATTGGAAACAAAATCTATTATCGCCGTCAGGACATTGAAAAAATCCTGTCCGACAATTACACAATGTATAAGATTCGGAATTATGGGAACAATAAGTAAGCAGGCAATTTTAGACAAAACACATTACGGGCTAAATATCTATTCGTACATTTTGCGGTTGTATTATCCCGATGATGTTGTTTTTACATTGAAAGGTAGAGATTGCGGCTTGTGCCGCAATCCTTTCAACTCCAACCGTGAAACGTTGGATATTTTCATTGAGAAAGAAAATGTTTTGGGCAATGCTTTTGACAAAGAATTTGCCAAACATACTGACAGCGAAAACACTATCCCTGCGGACGATGCTTTCGGCTTTGCCGAACTGCATTACAAGCAACAGGGCGAAGAACTTTTGCAAACGCTCAACAAAGAACTGCATTTGCGTATCGGCGAAGAACGAAGTTTTTACACAAACAGCCGCAAACCGTCTGTTTGTCCTCAAATTCCTAAAAGTCCTTGCAGTCCTTTTAGTCCTTTGTTTTCCTTTTTCAAAGCCCCTGTA
>JAIRPX010000309.1 GCA_031256775.1 Dysgonamonadaceae bacterium | reverse complement strand
TCGGGAGGATTATCACGAATATTGGAAACTATTCCCGAATAATGGCTATTTTTCCCAAAACTAACATTTACAAGCGTCCCTTGTACGATTTGTGCCTCCATTTCAGGAGGCACAAAATAAGTGTAAGCGCCAGCTAACGGAACCGGCAAAATGACTTCAACATACATTGATCAGAAAAAGTAAGCAGCCGAAATCGTATACTGAGATGTTTTGCCTCCGTTTTCGTATTCTTTCATTGCTCCAAGAGCATCAGATATCTGAAATTTTTGGCTGTAATCGTCTGTTAATCCGAGTTTATAATTAAATCCTACCTGAAGGTGGCTCAACAGTTCAACTCCCAGACCAAAATTCAAACCTGCTCCGAATGATTTAGCTTCTGCCTGTTTCTTTATATCGTCAGACAATTTAAAACTGGCATAAGGACCTACGGCAACGTAAGCGCCAACCAAATCCAGAAGGCTTATTTTGTACTTCAAATTTACGGGAACTTCCAGTGTATTGGTTTTGTAAGATTCATCAAGAAGAGTTTCTTCTATCTTGATTTTAGTTCCCTGTTGGGAATACAATACGGCGGCGTCAAAACCAATGTTAATCGCCGGAACCGTCAGTTCAATCATGGGACCAACCTGAAAACCCGTTAAATTTTCAGTAGCAATAACCTTTTCATCAAAAGATGCTTTCGAGATATTCAAACCGGCTTTCAAGCCCCATTTGAACTGTGCCTGTGCAGTAATCGCTGTAAAAAGCGATAAAATAACCAATAAAATCAAACTTTTCTTCATAATAAACACATTAAAATAATTGTTAATACATTATATAATTAATAATTTAGTTCTTAATCCCGATTTTAACAGGACAAAGTTAGTAAAAAAAATAAAAAGCAATGCGATGATATGAGATTTTTATACTTTACGTGGTTTAATTTAGGAATTATGAATTGGGAATTATAAATTATGAATTATGAATTATACTGCACGGCATGGATTTGTGCGTAGTCATTGCGAGCGTAGCGAAGCAATGACTACGCACAAATCCTATAATATACTCTGCGCAATCGAATATAATGAATAAATGAAATATTTTCGGGGAATTTCTGAAAAATGTTTAGTACCTTTGCAAAAATTTATTCAACCATAATAACAAAATGAATTTTGTAGAAGAATTAAAGTGGCGCGGCATGATACACGATATTATGCCCGGCACAGAAGAACAGCTTCAAAAAGAAATGACTTCGGCTTATTTAGGTATCGACCCGACAGCCGATTCTCTGCATATTGGTCATTTAGTTGGAGTTATGATGCTGAAGCATTTTCAGAGGGCAGGACATCGCCCGATTGCTTTGGTGGGCGGCGCTACCGGTATGATTGGCGATCCTTCGATGAAATCGCAGGAACGTAATTTGCTGGATGAGGCTACTTTACTGAAAAATCAGGAAGCAATTAAAGCTCAGCTTGCGAAATTTCTTGATTTCGATTCAGACGCTCAGAACAAGGCTGTATTAGTTAACAATTACGAATGGACTAAGGATTATTCTTTTCTGAATTTTATCCGCGATATTGGCAAATATCTAACTGTCAATTATATGATGTCAAAAGATTCAGTTAAAAAACGTTTAACCACTGAATCAAGCGAAGGAATGTCGTTTACCGAATTTTCTTACCAGTTGCTTCAAGGATACGATTTCCTGTTTTTGTATGAAAACTATGGCTGTCGCCTGCAAATGGGCGGCTCCGACCAATGGGGCAATATCACAACCGGAACGGAACTGATTCGCAAAAAAATTGGCGGCGAAGCCTTTGCTCTAACCTGCCCGCTGATTACTAAATCCGACGGCGGTAAATTCGGAAAAACAGAATCGGGAAATGTCTGGTTAGACAGGCGTTATACAAGCCCATACAAGTTTTACCAGTTCTGGCTGAACGTGAGCGACGCCGACGCTGAAAAATACATCAAAATTTTCACGGCAATAGATAAGGAAGAAATCGAAACGCTGGTAGCCGAACAAAATGCAGCGCCGCATCTTCGCCCAATTCAAAAGCGCCTGGCTCAGGAAATTACAGTAATGGTACATTCGCAAGAAGATTATGAGGCTGCCGTAGAAGCGTCGCAAATTCTTTTTGGCGGTTCCACTTCTGAGGCGCTGAAAAAATTAGACGAAACAACTCTGTTAGACGTATTTTCTGGCGTTCCCCAGTTTGAAATATCCAAAGAATCCTTGACGGAAGGCGTTAAATCGGTTGATTTATTTGTTGAATCTGCGCCTGTTTTTCCGTCCAAAGGCGAAATGCGTAAAATGGTTCAGAGTGGTGGAGTTAGCGTTAACAAAGAAAAATTAACGACTCCCGATATGCTTATAGATACATCTTACTTGTTGGGAAACAAATACTTATTAGTTCAAAAAGGGAAGAAAAATTATTTTTTACTGATTGCAAAATAAATTAATGACAGATGAAAAAAAATCCCAAACAACTTTCTTTCTGGAAGAAAATTCGTTTTAAATATAAACTTTCTTTCCTCAATGAGAATACTTTAGAAGAATCGTTTTCTTTCAGGTTGTCGCGACTGTCTTTTTTCTGGGTTATACTGGGATTTGCCGTTTTACTCATCGTTTTAACTTCCGTCATTATAATTAATACGCCTATTCGTAATTATTTACCGGGATACTTAGATTCAGAAGTGCGGAAAGTTATTGTTGAAAACGCTTTGAGAATGGATTCGCTGGAACAGGCATTGGCTACTCAAACTAATTATCTCAATAACATCAGCGATATTTTGCAGGGAACAAGCTCTGTTGCAGTTCCTCAGATAGATTCAATAACGCAAAAAACGACCACAACCCCGAATCTTGAGAAATCGAAAGTAACAGCCAGTTTTGTAAAGGCATACGAGGAGGAAGAAAAATATAATCTGAACAAAACGGCTTCAGCACAGGGACTTCCAGACAATCTGATTTTTTACAGACCGGTTAAAGGTATCGTTTCAGACCATTTCGATCTCAGGCAAAAACATTATGGAGTTGATATTGCCGCCAATCCCAAGGAAAGCGTTATTGCAACCATGAATGGAACTGTTATTTTCACAGGCTTTGATGCTAATGCCGGATATGTTGTTCATATTCAACATCCTAACGGATTCGTTTCTATTTATAAGCACAATGCTTTGCTGATGAAAAATCAAGGCGACGACATAAAAGCAGGCGAAGCAATTGCATTAGCCGGAAACACAGGCGCTTTATCATCCGGAACGCATCTGCATTTTGAATTATGGTTTAAAGGGAATCCGATTGATCCAGAAGAGTTTATTGTATTTTAGAAAACATTATGCGAAAAATAGCAATATTAGGTTCTACAGGCTCAATAGGAACGCAGGCGCTGGATGTGATTAGAAAACATCCCGACGCCTTTGAAGTCAGTGTTTTAACGGCAAACAACCAGGTTGAACTGTTGATTGAACAGGCGCGGGAATTTCTTCCCGATTCGGCAGTAATTGCAAATAAGGAAAAATATGCACAACTGAAAGAAGGCTTGAAAGATTTGCCCGTCAAAATTTGGGCTGGAAGTGAAGCTGTCAACCAAATAGTGGAAGCGCAATCAATTGATATGGTATTGGTTGCAATGGTTGGATACTCAGGATTGCAACCAACAATTAATGCTATCAAAGCGGGGAAAGCCATAGCATTAGCAAACAAGGAAACCTTAGTTATTGCAGGCGAGCTGATTACGGAACTGGCGCAGGAATATCAAACGCCTGTTTTGCCTGTCGATTCGGAACATTCTGCCATCTTTCAATGTTTAGTCGGCGAACAGAATCCTGTCGAAAAAATTATTTTAACAGCTTCCGGAGGTCCTTTCCGCCATTTTTCAAAGGAGCAGCTAAAAAATGTTACTCCCCAAGAGGCATTAAAACATCCGAACTGGAATATGGGCGCGAAAGTAACAATTGATTCGGCAAGCCTGATGAACAAAGGTTTTGAGATGATCGAAGCTAAATGGCTTTTTGGAGTAGCCCCAGAACAGATAGAGGTTTTGATTCACCCTCAATCCATTATCCATTCGATGGTGCAATTTGAGGATGCTTCAGTTAAAGCGCAGCTTGGAATACCCGACATGCGCCTGCCAATACAATATGCCCTGACATACCCTGACAGGTTTCAATCTGATTTTGAACGCTTGGATTTCAACATATTAAATGAATTGACATTTGAAAAACCCAATATATCCGTGTTCAGGAATCTTGGGTTTGCATACGAAGCAATTAAACAGGGAGGAAACATGCCTTGTATCATGAACGCAGCTAACGAAATAGCGGTAGCGGCATTTTTACAGGGAAAAACAGAATTTTTAACAATGAGCGAAATTATAGAAAAAACCATGCAAAGCATCGCGTTTATTCCTTCGCCAACATTAGACGACTATATACAAACAAACGAAGAAGCAAGAGCTAAAGCAAAAGAAATAATGAACTCTTAGCCTATAAATTTTTTAAAAATATGGATATTATAGTAATACGTACAGTACAGTTAGTTTTAAGTTTATCAATCTTGGTTATTATCCACGAGTGTGGACATTTTCTTTTTGCCCGCCTGTTCAAAGTCAGGGTAGAAAAATTTTATTTGTTTTTTAACCCATGGTTTAGCCTTTTTAAATATAAACCTAAAAAAAGTGAAACAGAATACGGTATTGGCTGGTTGCCTTTGGGCGGCTATGTAAAGATTTCTGGAATGATTGATGAAAGCATGGACAGGGAAGCAATGGCGCAACCGCCTAAGCCATGGGAGTTTCGCACAAAATCCGCCACACAGCGTCTGCTGATAATGCTTGGTGGAGTTTTGATGAATTTTCTTCTCGCATTTTTTCTTTTTGCCATGCTGGTATTTGCTTTCGGAGAAGAATATATCCCCGTCAAAAATGTTAAAATGGGATTTTCCTATAATGAATTATTCATAGGGGCAGGATTCAGGAATGGCGATATTCCTGTTGCCGCAGATAATAAATCTTTGAGTGATATAGATATACGCCGAGATGTTAATGAATTGTTCAATTTGCTTGAAGCCAAGGAAGTACAAGTTTTGAGAGACGGGCAGTTAGTCAATATAACAATGCCGGAAGGTTTCGTTAATAAAAACATCAATGAAAAATCCCATATCAACTATCGTTATCCGTTTGTAATAAAGACAGTAACAAATGGAAGCCCTGCCAGCGCCGCAAATCTGGAAGCTGGCGACAGCATCGTTGGCGTCAACGACAGATCTGATATGTTTGCTCATGATGTGATTAACGCATTGAGCGAATATAAAGGCAAAGAAATTGTATTAAACCTGTACAGGAACGGCGAATTAAAGAACGTTTCAATTACGCCAACCGCTGCCGGTAAGATTGGCGTTGGCTTTTTACAGCCGGAAGAAATTTACGAAACAGTTAAGAAACATTACAATTTTTTTAGCGCTTTCCCTGCCGGAATAAGAATTGGAATTGAAACAACGGCTGGATATTTGAAAGGTTTGAAATACCTGTTCACCAAAGAAGGCATGGAAAATGTTGGTGGATTTGGCTCTATTGCCAGCATTTTTCCAGGGAAATGGATTTGGTCGGCTTTCTGGAGCATGACAGCTTTCCTGTCTATTATATTGGGCGTAATGAATTTACTCCCCATTCCGGGTTTGGATGGCGGTCATGTGATGTTTGTGCTTTACGAAATGATAACCGGTCGCAAGCCAAGCGATAAGTTTATGGAATACGCGCAAACTGTGGGTATGATTCTGCTGATCGCTCTTATTCTTTATGCTAACGGCATGGATATTTTAAGGGCAATAGGCAAGTAGTTTTCAGTTTTTAGTTTTCAGTGCTGGATTGCTTCGCTAACGCTCGCAATGACGAGACGGTGTCCCGTGTTTTTTGCTGGCAGGCTTACAAAGTTGCGCCAACGTGAAATAGCTATCGAAATATATATTTAAAAAAAGACTGTCTCAACAGTCGAATTACAAACGAGTAAAAGACCGTTGAGACAGTTTCTTATTAAAGGCT
Organism: Dysgonamonadaceae bacterium; assembly: GCA_031256775.1. Lineage (GTDB taxonomy): Bacteria > Bacteroidota > Bacteroidia > Bacteroidales > Azobacteroidaceae > Azobacteroides. The sequence continues at coordinate 1,520 of JAIRPX010000309.1, read as the reverse complement.
TCAAGTCCTACTTAATCAACACTTTAAAGTGTTTCTGTTCCTTTTCTAATTGTACATTGATTACGTAGATTCCCGGATGCAGTTTGTCGCTGAATGAAGCATCTGCTTTTATTCTATGCGTCAAAACTTTTTGTCCCAGTGCGTTGTAAACTGTTGCTACGGCTCCTGCCTTGAAACCGGAGGCGTACAGCTTGCCGCCAACTGCATAGACTTTTCCCTGCTCTGAATCAATAGATTCCACATTTAAACCACTTGCGCAAGTAATTTTTATATGCCATCCCAAGTCTCCTTCATATCCCTGCGACATATTGTTGCTTAACTTTTTGAATACAAAAGTCAACGAACCATCCTGCTCGGTTGAAGTAAACGGTTTGGGCATATCACTGGCGGTCTTGTAACCGGCAATGGCTGCAAGCTGTTTACTCGCATCCACCTTATTTCCGTTATACACGAAAAGCGAGTCGCCGTGATACTTTATTCCCAATTTATCAACCCAATCGGGATAAGTGACGAAATGGGTGAATTGAGCTTTTATTTTGTTACCGGAAGTGGCAGGATAGAAAGTCATCATTTGAGTTTCCTTGCCCATTCGGTAGTCGCGTTCTATTCCGTCGGCTACGAATGAAATATCGCAGGTTGTGACGGGACTGCGGCTTCCCATAACAGCCAGATTGCCGTGATTGGTAGCAGTTTGCCAAATAGTGTCGTTACTGTTGTTCACATCGCCTTCCAGACTTATTGAAGCCCTGAGGGAATATGATTTTTCTTCCGACAGATTCAGCGTTCCAGTGAACTTGTATTCTACTTCCGAATTAACAGCAAGAGATGGAACTGTGCCTGACAGGGAAATGCTGTCCATTTCAATTTTCACGGGAATATTGCTTTGCGCCCTGCTGCCATAATTTCGTACCCTGATTATTGCCGGTTCGGAAGCGGTGAGGTTATCGCCGCTGACAGGACTGACAATTGCCGTTATGCCAAGATCTTTGTCTGGTAATCTTTCTATTTTCACATCGTCGATATACCAGCGATGCGAATACATGCCTTCGTAGCGGAAAGCAATGTAAATTGAATCGCCTGTGTAGCTGGCAAGGTTTATTCTCGCTTCCCTCCAGTCTTTCGAAATCGAAGCTGTTGTCCAGATTTCCTTGAACTTCCCGTCGGAAGGATCACTGCTTCCATTTGAAATCCATACGCTGTTTTTGCCGTAAAAGTCTGGAAATTCGTTGAAAGACCAGAATGAAAGCAGGTACGCACCGTCTGCGGGGATTCGCATTTTTGGAGAAATCAACCATCCGTCTTTTTTCACAGTCTCGTCAACCGGTGGCGTGTTGTGATAAAACGAGTGCTTTTCAGAATGGGAATATACAGTTGTCCGTTTCCATTGAATTGTATCCTTAATGTCTCCATAGCGGTAAATTTTCCAGCATTGCAGAGCGCCTTCCTCTTCAAAGTCTTCAATATACGGGAAAGTTGACACGGAACAGTCGCCAATGTTGGTCAGGGTAACGGAAATCGTA
>JAIRPX010000256.1 GCA_031256775.1 Dysgonamonadaceae bacterium | reverse complement strand
ATTGCTTCGCTAACGCTCGCGGATGACGACACGCCTTCGCATTATTTTTTGTTCGCAAAAGTTGTGTTTATCAAATGAATTTCTTAATTTTGCCACTCAAATAAGATAATGATTAAATGTTTTATGAAAAGTTTTTTTTTACTGTCTGTTTTTTCTACTGTCTGTTTTTATCAGGTATTCGCTCAGACTCCCCGCTTCGGCATTATCGCAGGGACTGAATTGTCTAATTATTCAATAAATTATTCAATAGAGCATCATGAATATGACGCATGGATGCAGAGAAATGGGTATGACAAGGGTTTCTCAAATTTTTATTCCAAATTAGGATTTAAATTGGCGTGTGAAGTAGAATTTCCCCTAAGCCACGAAATATTTCTCGTGCCGGAATTGGTATTTATGCAGCGCGGAACTAAACAAGACCAGATTGGAAATGTTATCTATGATGATAATTCCAGAGACACTATTTTTGTATCCTATTCAGAAACAATAAACTATTTACAAATACCTGTAAATGTGATGTATAAGCGCGAGATTTCTCCCGACGTATTAATTTGCCTGTATGGAGGACCTTATGTTGGCTACGCATTTTCCGGAAAGGGTAAAACCAAAGCAAAAGATGGAGACAGACAATGGACAAACGCTATAAAGTTTGGCTATGAAAGTGGCGAATATAAAACGTTTGACATAGGATTAACTGTTGGCGCCGGTATTGAATACCTTGATTATTTTTTACGGATTCAATATACTCATGGTTTGGAAAATTTGTTAAACTGGGATAAAGCAAATTACAACAAAAGGGATGACTATCAAAGAAACAGGAGTTTCGGAATAGCAGTTGGATATTTATTTTGAGGATAATGAATGAATGAATGAATAATTGAACGATGCTGGCGCGTATTTTACACGCGCCAGTTTTTTGTGTCTCGTTCCGGTTCACCCGTAAAACCCTGTGTTTTGCGAGAAGGCGCGTAGCATCAGTATCTTTGTAGCTTCAGGCTTCGCCTTCGCAATGACGTTGCACAAAAAAATCACCCGTAAAAACACAAGATTTTGCAGATGATCCCTCATTCCCTCTCTAAAACAGATTTTGCTGTAAAATATAAACAGCCGCCCCTGCTAAATATCCTGTCAGGGCAAGCCATGAAATTTTCTTTAAGTACCAGATGAAATCAATTTTTTCCATTCCCATCACGGCGACTCCGGCAGCCGAGCCGATAATAAGGATACTGCCTCCCGTTCCGGCAGCATAAGCTAAAAATTCCCAGAAATAATGATCAATCGGGAAATTATACATACCCATAGCGCCTGCAACAAGAGGAACATTGTCAACAATAGACGACAGTATGCCGATAACTACTGTAATAAAATAATATTTTCCAGGTTCGTTCATCGGGATTTTATCAAGGGAAGCCGAAAGCATACCCAGTTGTCCGCAGGTTTGCAGGGCGTTAACAGCCATCAAAATTCCAAGAAAGAAAAGAATGCTCGGCGTATCTATTCGACTTAGAATATTGTTTACAGACAGTCGGTTATAATCACTTTCGGAACGTCGCTTGTGCATAAATCCCGTAACTATCCAGAGGATGCCCAAGCCTCCCAGCATACCCAGATATGGAGGTAGATGAGTGATAGTTTTGAAAACCGGAACGGACAGCAATGCGCCAACGCCCAGAAAGAAAACAAGATTTCTTTCTTTTTTTGTAATAGTAAAGCGATAGGTATTTTCCGTATTCGTTTCAGGACGGTCGATATGTCCTTTCATTCTTAAAGAAAGAATCAATACAGGAACGGCGATAGAAACAATACTTGCTAAAATAGTAGTGGCTATAATATGAGTAGCGCTTATTTTCCCGCCAATCCACAGCATTATGGTAGTCACGTCGCCAATAGGCGACCATGCTCCACCTGCATTAGCCGCCAGAATAACTATTCCGGCAAAAAACCACCTGTCTTTCTGTCCTCCAATAAGTTTCCGTAAAAGAGCAATCATTACAATGGAGGTTGTCAGGTTGTCTAAGGCAGCCGACATTAAGAATGTGATAAAACTGATTAACCACAACAGGCTTGATTTCTTTGTTGTGTTAATTTTATCGGTAATAATCCTAAACCCCTCGTGAACGTCCACTATTTCTACAATGGTCATGGCGCCCATCAGAAAGAACAGGATTTCAGCAACTTCACCTAAATGTTCAATCAGGGAAACATGCGTCAGCCAGGAAATAAAAGTCTCGTCAGGATGTTGAAGTAAATAATCCTGATAGTTGGCGTATGCAGGAAAAGAAGAAGGATCGCCCATTGCAAAGAGCGTCCATACTATGACGCCCAGAAGGAGGGCTGTCGCCGATTTGTTAATGCGCAAAGGATGTTCAAGCGCAATGCAGGCGTAGCCTATAATGAAGACTACAATCATTAGTGTAAACATACTATTATAAATTATGATTTATTAAAAACGGCTCAAAGATAATAATAGTTTTGCAAAAAAAGCTACCTTTGCATTTTATTTGTGATAGAATTATCACACTAAATGATTATTTCTATTGTGTATTCATGACAAAAGCAATTGTTGAAACCCCTTTAATGAGGCAGTATTTCGAGATTAAATCAAAACATCCCGACGCGATTTTGTTGTTTCGCGTAGGCGATTTTTACGAAACTTTTTCCGAAGATGCTGTTCAAACATCTGAAATATTGGGTATTACGTTAACGCGACGCGCTAATGGCGCCGCGCAGTTTGTTGAACTGGCAGGTTTTCCTCATCACGCACTGGATACTTATCTGCCTAAATTAGTGCGGGCTGGCAAACGGGTAGCCATCTGCGATCAGCTTGAAGATCCTAAGCTGGCAAAAAAAATAGTAAAAAGAGGCATTACCGAATTAGTTACACCCGGCGTCTCTATCAACGACAATGTTCTAAACCATAAGGAAAATAATTTCCTGGCTGCGGTTCATTTTAACAGGAGCATCTGTGGCGTTGCATTCTTCGATATATCTACCGGAGAGTTCCTGACTGCTGAGGGCAACGTTAATTATGTTGACAAGCTGATCAGTAATTTCGCGCCGAAGGAAGTTCTTTTTGAACGTAACAAGCGGAAACAGTTTGAAGAGGCTTTCGGAACTAAACTGCTGACTTTCGCAATGGAAGACTGGGTTTTTACTGAAGCTGCCGCTACTGATCGCCTGTTGAAGCAGTTTGAAACGCAAAGCCTGAAAGGATTCGGAGTGCAGCACCTGGTCAACGGGATTATTGCCTCCGGAGCTGTACTGCATTATCTGGATTTGACGCAACATACTCAAATCAATCATATTACATCGCTTTCGCGCATAGAAGAAGATCGTTATGTGCGTTTGGACAGGTTCACAGTTAGAAGCCTCGAATTGCTGGATACGATGAATGAAGGTGGGAAGTCTCTTTTGAATGTACTTGATAAAACGATAACTCCAATGGGGGCGCGCATGTTGAAGCGATGGATTGTGTTTCCCCTCAAAGAGGTTAAGCCAATCGAAGATCGCCTGAATATTGTAGAATATTTTTTCAGGGATACGGCTGTGAGGGATATGCTGGATCAGAATCTTAACCTGGTTGGCGATTTGGAACGAATAATTTCCAAAGTTGCAGTAGGACGGGTTAATCCGCGCGAAGTTGTCCAGTTGAAAATAGCCCTGAACGCCATTTCACCCATTAAAGAAGCATGTTTACAGGCTGAAGAAAACAGCCTTAAACGAATCGGCGAACAGCTCAATGTTTGCGCTATTATCAGGGAAAAGATTCAGAATGAATTAGTTGCCGATCCTCCAGTTATGCTTAATAAAGGAAATGTAATTGCCCCAGGCGTGAATAAAGAATTAGACGAACTGAGGAATATTGCCTATTCCGGAAAAGATTATCTGATTCAGCTCCAGCAAAAAGAAAGCGAAAAGACAGGAATACCATCTCTGAAAGTAAGTTACAATAATGTGTTCGGCTATTATATTGAAGTGCGACATACGCACAAGCACAAAGTGCCGTCGTCATGGATACGGAAACAAACACTGGTCAGCGCAGAACGATATATTACAGAGGAACTTAAAGTTTATGAAGAAAAAATTCTTGGCGCCGAAGACAGAATTGCCGCTTTGGAGGCAAAACTTTTCAACGACATAGTGCTGGAATTGATGGAATATATTGCTCCCATACAGACCAATGCCAACCTGATAGCCCAGATTGACTGCCTGCTTTCATTTGCGAAAGCTGCCGGTCGGCACAAATATATCCGTCCGCAAATCAACAGCGGCAAAATAATTGATATTAAAAACGGACGGCATCCCGTTATAGAAATACAGCTTCCGCCAGACGAGCATTATATCCCCAACGACGTTTATCTGGATGACATGAAACAGCAAATAGTTATAATCACAGGACCTAATATGGCTGGCAAATCGGCTTTGCTGCGTCAAACGGCTTTGATTACGCTGATGGCGCAAATCGGGTCGTTCGTTCCTGCCGAATCGGTTCAAATAGGTCTGGTTGACAAGATATTCACGCGGGTAGGCGCCAGCGATAACATTTCTTTGGGCGAATCTACTTTCATGGTGGAAATGAACGAAGCCGCAGACATACTTAACAACCTTTCCGACAGAAGTTTGATACTTTTCGACGAACTTGGGCGCGGAACGTCAACCTACGACGGTATTTCTATTGCATGGGCTATTGTTGAATTTATCCACGAACATTCGCGCGGACGCGCTAAAACGCTTTTTGCTACTCACTATCACGAGCTTAACGAAATGGAAAAATCGTTCAGCAGAATAAAAAACTACAATGTTTCGGTGAAAGAGGTTGACAATAAAGTAGTCTTTTTGCGCAAGCTGACGAAAGGTGGCAGCGAACACAGTTTCGGTATTCATGTCGCTAAAATGGCAGGAATGCCCCAGAGCATAGTGAAAAGAAGCAAGGAAATCCTCTCACAATTAGAATCGGACAATCAGAGAACAGGCATATCAAAACCTGTCAAACAACTGTACAAAGAGCGCGAAGGTTATCAGATGAGCTTTTTCCAGCTGGACGATCCGGCGCTTTCGCAAATTCGAGACGAGATAAACAACTTAGACATCAACAATCTGACCCCAGTGGAAGCACTGAACAAACTGAACGATATAAAACGAATTGTTCGCGGGAAATAAACGGATACAAGTGGCGCGAAAGCAAACTAAAAACTATTTGCTGACGCGGCTTACAAAATCGCCGGCGAAAAAATGGATCCTAATTTTTTGTAGAGACACGATTAATCGCGTCTCTACTTTTAGTTTTAAGCGCTGGATTGCTTCGCTAACGCTCGCAAAGACGACACGCCTTTCGCGCCTTCGCGCTGCAATATCTTTTTTCTTTCAAATTATCATCCTGAACCGGTATTATTCGATCTTTTTTTGTTACTTAGTGTTAAAACCGTTTTGTAATTGGATAAATTATTATACTTTTGCACAACTTTTAATTCATCGCATTTTTATGAAAATTGGTATTCCTAAAGAAATTAAAAACAATGAGAGTCGTGTTTCTCTGACTCCGGGCGGCGCTTATGCCCTTATACAGCGCGGACATGAAGTTTTTGTTCAGACACAAGCTGGTGTAAACAGCGGTTTCAGTGATGAATCCTATTCCAAAGTAGGAGCAAAAATCATTTCTACGGCAGAAGAAGTTTTTTCTCTTGCCGAAATGATAATTAAGGTGAAAGAACCGATTGAAAGCGAATACAAGTTGATTCGTCCAAATCAATTGGTGTTTACTTATTTCCATTTTGCGGCTGATGAAGGCTTAACGAAAGCAATGATAAACAGCGACGCTGTTTGCTTAGCCTACGAAACTGTTGAAAAGCCCGACCGCTCTTTACCGTTACTGATTCCTATGTCGGAAGTTGCCGGAAGGATGTCGATTCAGCAGGGAGCTAAATATTTGGAGAAACCGCAGGGTGGAAAAGGTATCCTCTTAGGCGGCGTTCCGGGAGTTAAACCTGCTAATGTGCTGGTTTTAGGCGGCGGCGTTGTGGGAACTCATGCGGCTTTAATGGCTGCCGGTCTGGGCGCTCGCGTAACGATTATGGATATTTCACTGCCACGTTTACGCTATTTAAGCGAAATTATGCCTGCAAATGTCAGTACAATGATGTCGAGCCAGTATAACATCGAACAGTTTTTGCCGGATGTGGACTTGCTGATCGGCGCTGTTTTGATTCCAGGCGCGAAAGCTCCACGCCTGATTACGCGCGACATGCTGAAACTTATCCCCAAAGGTTCTGTCCTTGTTGACGTGGCTATCGACCAGGCTGGATGTTTCGAAACTTCGCATCCAACTTCTCATGCAGATCCTGTTTATGACGTGGACGGAATTATCCATTATTGCGTGGCTAATATTCCGGGAGCAGTTCCAATGACTTCTACAGTAGCTCTGACAAATGCAACATTGCCTTATGCCCTGTCTCTCGCAGATCTCGGATGGAAAGAAGCATGTAAAAAATACGCCGACTTAAATGAAGGTCTGAATATCGTGAACGGAAAAGTTGTAAACAAAGCCGTAGCAGAGACATTCAATCTTAATTGAAAGAGGATATTTAAAAAACGTAGAGACGCGATTTATCGCGTCTCTACGTTTTAATGGTGATTTTTTTGATTTACCATATTACATTAATTTAATTTATGTATTGATTATTACTTATTTCCGTATATTCCATTTCATCCTGTTCCTGAATCTGGCACGCAACATTGTTGCTTTTAACACTTACAGTTTGCCTGTTTCGTGCATACATAACAAGGATAACAGCCAGCAGCAGGATGACTATTCCGGCAACGATACCGGCAGCAAGATATAATATTGTGTATTGTCCGTTCATTGTTTTAATTTAGGGTGAAAAAATGGGAATGATGTAGATACGTCCAATGCGTCGCCGTTTGCCGATTGAAAACCTAACAGGTTTTTTGGGGTAGAGATGCCCCATTGGTGCGTCCCTACGCGATAATGATGATTTTTTTTATTTACCATAATTGCTGATTTATATATTTTATATGTTGTTCTCTATAATTTTACGACCTTAAAACTTTTAACTTTTAGTTTTTATCTCCTGAATCCCTTTATTTATGATTTTCAGTAGCGTTTCCTTCTCTATTTTGGAACGTTCCAGCTCTTTTGCAAGCTCGTCCTGTTTCTGAATCTGGCGGATAATACCGTAGCTTTTTTTCCTGACAATCCGTCTGTGACGTATATACATAATAAGAATAATGGTCAGCAGCAGGATAATTATTCCGATAGCCATATATAATATTGTATATTGTCTATTCATTGTTTCAATTTATAGTGCAAAGGTAGAGCGGAAAAATGAAACCGGTGCGACAACCAGTCCGAACTTTGCGACAAATAGTCCGAAAATGCGTTTTTTGTGGGTAGAGACGCGATAAATCGCGTCTCTACGGGAAACCGTTTGTCATTTTGAATAATCATAATTCTGTTTATATATTCAATTTTTATTAACGACGGTTTTGTTCTTTCCTGCGACATAACGTTCCAGACGTTTTTCCAGCATAATCTTTTCAATTTTCACATCTTCCAGCTCTTGCCACAGGCTGTCATGCCTGTCTATATGCTTCATGATGCTACGGTTCTTTTCTTCTACAACACGCCTTAGGCGAATATACAGGAAAATGATGATAGTTATCAACAGGATGATAACGCCGGTTAAAACGGGGATGACATAATTATACATACATGCAATTGTTTTTATTAAACTTCCGGCAGCAAAGGTAGAGAGGAAAAATGAAACCGGTGCGACAACCAGTCCGAACTTTGCGACAAATAGTCCGAAAAGTTAGGGGAAAGGGGAATTATAAATTATAAATTAGGAATTGGCTGGCGCAAAAAAGAACGAGACACGTGGCTTTGTCTCGTCGTGCCGTCATTGTGAGCGTTAGCGAAGCAATCCAGATTAGTTTTCAGTTTTTTACTGGATCATCTGCAAAACCTTGTGTTTTGCGAGAAGGCGCGTAGCGCCAGTATCTTTGTAGCCGTGTGCGTAAGCGCACGGTAAAGATGTACGGAATATAAACAGAGCAGCGTAGCTGC